>JBBSOS010000327.1:0-3388 GCA_038259505.1 Candidatus Limnocylindrales bacterium
GGAGGGGCCCGCGCTTCGTTCGCGTGGCATTCGACCCGTGCCCGCCTTCAGGAGTGCAACACCAGAGCCTCCGCTGCCGACCGGACGTGTCGACCCCCGCCGTCCAGCATCGCCCTTGATCACAGGAGCCATCAGGCCCACCGATGACGAAGCAAACGTACCAGCCCAAGAAGCGACACCGCGCCAAGGAACATGGATTCCGTGCCCGGATGAAGACGCAGGGTGGCCGCAAGGTCCTTGCCGCCCGACGCGCCAAGGGCCGCAGGAAGCTGTCCGCCTGATCACGCCCGCGTCCATCACGCACGCGGGTGGTCCCGTATGAGCGAACCGGAGATGCTGCGCGCTCCGCGCGACTTCGCCGCGCTCCAGAGCGCCGGCCGCAGCCGCAGCAGCGTCCTGATGTCCGTGCGTGTCCGTCGGAACGACCTTGGCCGGGACCGGTTCGCGATCTCCACGGGTCGTCGCGTGGGTGGTGCCGTGGTACGCAATCGGGTCCGACGGCGCATCAAGGAGATGCTGCGTCACTCGAGCGGGCTGACCAGCCCGGGTTGGGACGTCCTGGTGGTCTGCCGGCCAGCCAGTGCCGCGGCGGGCTTCGGCGAGCTGCGGGGGGCACTCGATCGACTGCTGGCCGCCGGCACACGGGCGGGGACCTGAGCACGTGACGCGCGTCGGCATCGGGATGATCCACCTGTACCGGATCCTGTTCGCGTGGATGCCGCGCGTCTGTCGGTTCGAGCCGAGCTGCTCTCACTACACGGAGCAGGCGATCGTCCGCTACGGGCTCGTGCGTGGGTCGTGGCTGGGCGCGAAGCGCATCGCACGGTGCGGGCCATGGCATCCCGGCGGCTACGATCCCGTCCGTTGAGCAGCGCGCACGCCCGGCTACGGGCCATCCTCCGGCCGCTCCGGCTCGCGCCGACCGACCTCATCTGCGCCCTCTCCATCGTGGTGTTCGCGATGGCGATCGTGGCCATGCCCGTCCTGGGCCAAGCCCCGAGCCCGGCGTCCGCGGTCCCGGCGGCGTCCGCGGTCCCGGCCGGCGCATCGCCCGCTCCGAGTGCTGCACCCTGCCCAAATCCGACACCGGCACCGACGGCCGTGGCCACCGTGGCGCCGAGCCTGGCGCCTGGTCAGGTCGTGACGCCGACACCCACCCCGGCACCGACCCCGCATCCCAACCTGTGCCCCGCACAGCCCCACGGTGCCGACCCGATCGCACTCCTGGCGTGGGCGTTCACGCCCGTGTTCCAGGTCCTGTTCATGGGTCTCGCGCTGCTGTACAACCTGTTCGGCGATATCGGCATCGCCATCGTGGCACTCACGATCGTCATCCGGATCCTGCTGGTGCCGCTGTTCCGCAAGCAGATCGTGTCCCAGCGTCGGATGCAGATGCTCCAGCCCGAGCTGAAGGCCATCCAGACCAAGTACAAGGGCAATCGGGCGAAGATCTCGGAAGAGCAGATGAAGCTGTACCGGGACCGGGGGGTCAACCCGGCCTCCGGTTGCCTGCCCGCCGTGCTGCAACTGCTGCTGCTGATGCCCATGTACCAGGTGTTCAGCCAGGGCCTCAACGCACCGAATATCTCGTCCATGCTCCAGGTCTTCGGCAACCCGGTCATCTCGGTGACCTGCTACGACCCCACCAACCCGCTGGCGCCCTGCATCAACCCCAGTGTCTGGTGGCTCGCGTGGCTGCCCCAGATCACTGACGGCGGCCTGTCGTTCTACCCGGGTGGCATGCCCGCCAACCTGCCCGAGATCTTCATCATGGTCATCCCCGGCGTGTTCGGGTTGTCACTGCTCGCACTTGCGTCGGCGTTGCTCCAATTGGTCCAGACGCGCATGATGTCGACACCGAGCGAGGACCCACAGCAGCGCACGCAGCAGCGGGTGTTCCTGATCCTGCCGCTGTTCTCGCTCATCTATGGCTGGTTCCTGCCAGCAGGCCTGTTCATCTACTGGATCACCACCACCATCTTCTCCATCGTCCAGCAGTTCCTCATCAACGGATGGGGCGGGCTCTTCCCGCTCTTCGGCTGGACACCCGGTTTCGCGCGTGATCACACACCGCGATTCCCAGTCGCACCACTCACCCCGCGTGTGCCCGTACCGAGCGACACGGGAGGCGCCGGCGGTTCGTCGGCGTCGCCCAGGCGCTCGGCGACGGACAGTGCGGCAGGGACCATCAGGCCGGCGAAGGGACGCAGCAGCCGGCGAGGGAGACGCCGATGAGCGAGTACCAGGAATTCACCGGACGCACGGTCGAGGAGGCCATCCGGTCGGCCCGTGAGGCATTCGGGGTCAGTGGCCTCGACGATCTCGACTTCGAGATACTCACCCCGGGCAGTCGGGGCGTGCTGGGCATGGGTGCCGAGCAGGCCCGCATCATCGCTGCGCCACGGACCGCCCTGACCGGTGGCCAGGCGCGTCGAGATCCCGCCGGGGCGCAACCGGCGCCTGCCACGCCGCCCGCTTCTCCGCCGCCCGACAGGGTGGAGGCGCGAGCGCCGGAGGTCCGGCAGCCCGAGCCCGATCGGCAGCCCGCGCCGCGCGGTCCGTCCGAGCCAGACGCGGAGCCGGCGCCTGTCCCACAGCAGGCAGGCTCCAACACGTCGGTCCCCGTGCGCGGACCGCGTCCGGATCGCCCTCCCCGTCCCGATCGCCCTCCCCGCGCCGACCACCGCCCACGGGACACGAGCGATCGCCGCGAACGCGACGAGCGCAAGGGCTCCGGACTCACCCAGCGGGAAGCAGCCGAGGTCGCCACGGCCCGCGCTTCGCTGACGACCGAACGCGAGGAGATCCAGGCGGCGGAGGCCTCGCCCGAGGCGCTCGCCGCGGGTAAGGACATCGTGGAGCAGTTGGTGACGCTGATGGGCTATCGGGCGACCGTCTCGATCGGCACCGGTGACACCTCCAAGATCGATATCAGCGGCGTGGACGACGAGGAGCGGGAGGCGCTGGGCGCCCTCATCGGCCGCAAGGGCGAGCGCCTGTCGGCACTCCAGCACCTGGTCAACCTCATGCTATCCCGCCGTATGGGAGCGTGGACACGGGTGCTGGTCGACGTCGAGGACTACCGTGGCCGGCGCGAGCGACAGCTCGGTGAGATCGCACGGCGCGCGGCCGACAAGGTCATCGAGAGCGGCACGATGCTGCAGTTGGAGCCGATGCCGGCGCTCGAGCGTCGTTGGATCCACCTGGCCCTGCGCGATGTGGCCGGGGTTTCCACACAGTCCATCGGCGACGAGCCGATGCGCCGCGTGGTCATCCTCCGCGCAGCGGACTGACGACACGTCCCGGCCGGATGGAGCCGACCGGGGATGCAGCGACGGACCGCGTGGAGTCGGGCATGAGCGACGCCGCCGAGGGCCGTGACCTCCAC
>JBBSOS010000328.1:0-3340 GCA_038259505.1 Candidatus Limnocylindrales bacterium
CTGCTGATGGAAGCCGCGACCGTGGCCAGCTCTCCAGCGCCGACCACCCGTCAGAGCCTCACCCTGAACGTCGATCAGGCGATCCGCCACGCTCCGCTCTTGCCACTTCGTCTCCAGGACAGCCTGGGCGTCTGGATCGGCGAGGTCGCGTGGTGCAATCGCATCGGCACTGCAGAGTGGCCTGAGGCGCTCCTGGTGGATGCTGCACGTGGGTCGGACCTTGTCCAACTCTGGGGCGACCTGACCCTCCTGGACACGGATGACCGGCACATGATGTCCGCCATATGGCCGTGGCTTCAGCGGCAACTCGACGCCCGGGACCGGACCGTGGAACTCGGCGGTGACCCCCGGCATGCAGCCGCCTACGGCTATGCGCGACCGGCTGACGGTGGACTCGCTGTGACCCTGATCAACCCCGGCTGGTCGCATGCCGCGGTCACGCTGGACGCGTCGATCGATGGCTGGCCGACGGGTCCATGGCAGGTGATCGAGATCTACCCGTTCCCTGGCGCCGTCGACATCCATGATGCCGCTGGCACGACGTGGATCGCCTGCCTGGCGCCATGGGAGACGCGGGTACTGTGGATCGGACCCGCCGAGACGCAGTTCGACGGCCCGCCGCGGCAAACACGCCCGGCCGCGCGGGAGAGCCAGCCATTGACGATCGCCAACGATGCCATCGCGCTGCCGACCGTGGGTCGGGAGGATGCCGTGTTCCTGGCGCACCGTCTCGAACGTGCCGGCGAGTGGGCGTACGACGCGGAGCCGCAGTTGCTCATCGATTGCGAGGCGAAGCTCGATGGCCTTGCCGTCCTGACGACGACCCTGCCCCGGACCCGTGACCGCAACGGGCCGGGCTCTCCCTGGGTCCTGCGGACCATCCCGGCTGGTCCCGCCTGGTCCAGCCGCGAGCTGACCGTGCGGATCGAGGACCGGACAGGCCCCGATACAACTGTGCATACCGAGGCTTGGCTGGTCGAACGCTGGTGGCGCCACTATCGGCGGATCTTCTGGGATCCGTTCGCCAATCTCGGGTGAGGCTCACTGGCCGTCGATGGTCAGGCTGCCTGGCGACGAGTCCGGCGCAAGGTAGGTGTGCAGCCCCTCGTCGAGCGGTGTCAGGCGCCTGGGCATCCGTTCCAGGAGCGGGGCGAGGTCGACCGTTGCCGGTTGGTTGATGAAGTCGACCGCGTCGGGCGTGAGCGGCGGCGAGGGCAGGAACTTGAGCGGCCAGGCCATCAGCTTGATGAGCGCCGTCGGCCCCGGCACGATCGGGCGACGGAGTCCGGCGACCGAGAGTGCACGACCGATGATGTCGCGCATCGTGAACGTCTCGGGACCACCGATCTCGAACACCTGTCCGGCCGCCGCATCCGCGGCCAGGCTGTCCGCCGCGAGCCGGGCCACATCGTCGATGAACACGGGCGCCAAGCGCTGCTGCCCGCGGTTCGTCATCGGGACCACGCCCAGCTTGCGCGCGAAGCCGACGAAGCGGTTGAGCGACACGTCGCGGGGTCCGAAGATCCAGGTCGGCCGGATGATGGTCCAGGTGCGTCCGCTGCCTCGGACCGCTTCCTCTGCCTGCCACTTCGCCCGGAACCAGTGTCGCTCCGCATCCGGCGCGGCGCCCGCGCCGGAGATGTAGACCAATCGCGCCACACTCGCCGCCTGGGCGGCCGCGACCAGTCGCTCGGTGCCCTCCGCGTCGACCTGCTGGAATGTCCGCCCCTTGCGAGGCGCCTCCATGGGCGAGTCGGGAAACGCCAGGGCGATGACGAGCCCGTCCACCCCATCGAGCGCTTCGGCCAGTCCCTCACCCGTCCGGACGTCCGCCGTTCGGATCTCGACGGCGTCGGGCAGCTGACCGCGGGCCGCCTCGCCCCGATGCGACAGCACCACGACCCGATGGCCGCGACGGTAGAGCTCCGCGGCGATGCCGCCGCCCACGAAGCCGGTCCCGCCGGCTACCGCGATGGTCTTCGCATCCGGGTTCGGTGTCGGCATCGCGAACGCTCCTTCGGTGGTCTGGGCACGGTGTCGGAAGATGCGCTCCAGCTCCCCTCGCACCACCAGTCGGTGGGCAAGGTCCCCGAGCGGTCCGAACGGCAGGCGATACACGATCTCGTCAGAGATCAGGGTGCCCCCCTCGACCGACTCGAACGAATGGGTGTGCTCCCAGCGGCTGTAGGGCCCCTTGAGTTGCACATCCGCGAACCGCGTGGGTGGGTCGTAGCTGGTGATGCCGGTCCGCCAGGTGACCGGGATGCCCAGCAGCGGACGGAGTCGATAGTCGATGTGCAGGCCGTCTCTCATCGCGAAATCGCTGGACAGGAACTCGAAGCCCATGCTGGCGGGCGTGATCCGGGACAGGTTGCGCGGCTCCGCGAAGAACGGGAACACCCGCTCGATGGGCTGGCCGATGAACTGGCTGGCGCGCAGGACGTGGGTGCTCATGATTCCCATGGATGTACGATGTTTGTCGAATGTCTGGAGCATCGTACGGGCCTTTGACGGATGTTGTCAATACTTTGTCGATGGTACAGTGACCAACCATGTACACCGTCAAACAAGCGTCACTGCGGACCGGGGTCTCTGTGGCCCTGCTCCGGCAGTGGGAGCGCCGCTATGGGGTGGTCCATCCGGCCCGCACGCCATCGGGCTATCGCCTCTACGACGACGCGGCGATCGCACGTCTCAGGCGGATGCGCGCATTGGTCGACGACGGCTGGTCGCCGAGCGCCGCCGCGGCCGAGGTCGGAGCCATCGGGGCCGCCGCCCTCCCGACCGAAGACCATCCGGTCCACGACCACCTGGTCCGGCGCTTCATCGATGCTGCGGCGGTCCTCGACGCCCCCCGGATGGATGCCGCACTGGACGAGATGTTCGAGCGCGGCGCTTTCGAACACGTCGCCGAGCGGTACCTGATGCCGGCCATACGGGCCATCGGCCAGGCGTGGGCGGATGGCAGCGGCGACATCGCAGCCGAGCATGCCGCCAGCCACGCCATCCTGCATCGACTCGGGGCCGCGTACCGGGCAGCCGGGCGCCCGACGCGCAGTGGACGCCCCGTCCTCGTGGGCCTGCCGCCGGGCGCCCGACATGAGCTGGGCGCGCTTGCCTTCAGCGTCGTGGCGAGGCGTGCCGGGATGCCCACCCTGTACCTGGGCTCCGACCTGCCCGTGCAGGACTGGATCGATGCAGTGCGTCAGTCGGCTGCGGTCGCGGCAGTCATCGGCGTCGTGTCAACCGCCGAGGTGCGGACCGCCGTGCAGGTGGCCGATGCGTTGGCCGCAGCACACCCGGAGGTCCGGGTCGCGTTCGGTGGTGGCGGCGTGGTCGA
>JBBSOS010000329.1:0-3329 GCA_038259505.1 Candidatus Limnocylindrales bacterium
ACCGCCGCCATCCCCCCGATGACCGATCCCCAGATGGCGAAGGCGATGGCGCGGTCGCGTCCGCGGAAGTTGGTGTTCAGGATGGACTGGGTGGCCGGCAGGATCATCGCGCCCCCGACGCCCTGCAGCACGCGCGCGCCGATCAGGATCTCACCGCTCTGGGCGATGCCGGCGAGGACGGACGCGCCGATGAAGATGCCGAGCCCCAGCACGTACAACCGTCGTCGACCCGACACGTCCCCGATCCGGCCGAGGGTGACGAGGAGTGCCGCGAACACCAGGGCGTAGGCAGAGACGACCCACTCGGCCTGCGATCCGTCGAGTCCCAGTTCGTTGACGATAGACGGGATCGCGACGTTGACGATGGTGACGTCCACGATGATCATCGCGACGCCGAGGCTGAGCATCGCCAGTCCGAACCATCGCCGCCAGCCTTCGGTCGCCATGGACGGCTGACCCTGGCCTGTGATCGTCATCGTTCGCTCCCGGGCATCGACAGGTGATACGCAGGTGACCCACTGCTGGATGACCGCGCTCCGCATCCATGATGCGAGATCCTCGTGGAGCCAGTGCCACGTGGCGAGTCGAGTGGCCCGCCCATGTGGTCCATCAGGGCGGGGTCAAGGCATCCTTGTCGCCGTTCAGTCGGTCATTGACGGAATGGGGGATCAATCCCGATAATGGGGATCAGGATTGGCCGAGGGCCAGTCACGCGTGGTGATCGGCGACGGTCGATGACACCGCCCTTTCGCATCCCCGCAGTCCGGGCATGCGCCCCGGCCAGGCACCGGCCAGGAGAAGCAACATGACCGACACCCGACAGATGGTCCAGGACCGGCGCGCCGAGTATGCCTTCCACGACGACCTCGTCTATCTCCATGAGGCCAAGCGGGGCCTGACCCGCGCGACCGTCGAGGAGATCAGCGCCATCAAGAACGAGCCCGACTGGATGCTCCAGTACCGGCTCCGCTCGTATGAGCACTTCCTCAAGCGACCGATGCCGGCCTGGACCGATGGGCTCGATCGGATCGACTTCGACAAGATCGTCTACTACCGCAAGCCCTCCGAGCGTGAGGAGAAGAGCTGGGACGACGTCCCGGACCAGATCAAGGACACGTTCCAGCGGCTGGGCATCCCGGAGGCGGAGCAGAAGTTCCTGTCGGGGGTCGGTGCCCAGTACGACTCCGAGGTCGTCTACCACTCGGTCAAGGAAGAGCTGACCAAGCTGGGCGTCGTGTTCATGGGCACCGACCAGGCGCTCATCGAGTTCCCGGACATCTTCCGGGAGTACTTCGGCACCGTGGTGCCCGCCGAGGACAACAAGTTCAGCGCCCTCAACGGCGCGGTCTGGTCGGGCGGCTCGTTCGTGTATGTGCCCAAGGGCGTGGATGTGCCGCTGCCACTGCAGGCGTATTTCCGCATCAACGGCGAGAACACGGGCCAGTTCGAGCGAACGCTCATCGTGGTTGACGAGGGTGCCAGCGTGCACTACATCGAAGGCTGCACGGCGCCCATCTATGCCACCGAATCGCTGCACGTGGCCGTCGTCGAGGTCGTGGCGCTGGCGCGGTCGAAGGTGCGCTACACCACCATCCAGAACTGGTCGAACGATGTCTACAACCTGGTGACCAAGCGCGCGCATGCGTACGAGGACTCCACGGTCGAGTGGATCGACGCCAACACGGGCTCCCGCAAGACCGTCAAGTACCCCTCGATCTACCTTCGTGGGCGGGGCGCCAGCGCGGACATCATCTCGGTCGCGGTCGCCGGCAAGGGCCAGCACCAGGACACGGGTGCCAAGGCTATCCACCTGGCACCCGACACCCGCAGCCGCATCGTGAGCAAGTCCGTGTCCAAGGATGGTGGCCGTGCCACGTACCGGGGGCACGTCAAGGTCTCGCCAGGCGCCACGAATGCGATGGCCAGCGTCCGCTGCGACGCGCTCATGCTCGATGACGAGAGCCGCAGTGACACGTATCCCTACATCGACATCCAGGAGGATGACACCACCCTCAGCCACGAGGCCACGGTCGGGCGCATCTCCCAGGACCAGGTGTTCTACCTGATGAGTCGCGGCCTGACCGAGAACGAGGCGCAGAACCTTATCGTCCAGGGCTTCCTGGAGGTGTTCACCAAGGAGCTCCCGATGGAATACGCCATCGAGTTCAATCGCCTCGTGAAGCTGGAGATGGAGGGGTCGCTCGGGTGAGCGTGCCTGCCCGGTCCCTGTCGTTCGTGACTGAGGAGGCCGCGCGTGCCTCCGCCGTGCCTGGAGGGGAGCCGGAGTGGCGTCGTCGCGAGCGGCTCGAGGCTGTCGCTCGCGTAGCATCGATGCCTGCGGAGAGCAACCAACTGTTCACGCCCTATCTGGACCTCCGCGCCGCGCGATTCGATGACATCAGCGTTGCGCCGGCGCCGCGCAGCGTGTCGTCGGGCGGCGAGCTGCCCGCCGGCGCCGCGCTGCTGGTCGCCGTTGGCGGCGCAACGGACGCCCGGGTCGTGATGGGGGCCGAGGCAGCCGCCGCGGGGGTCGTCGTGGATGCCCTGGCCAACGTCCTGCGAGACCGGCCGGGCGTGGTCGATGCGGCGATCCGGGACGGCGCGAGCTTGCCGGTCGATGATGCGTTCGCGCAGGTGCCGCTGGCGGTCTCGACACTCGACCTCGTCATCCACGTGCCAGCCGGCACCCGGCTCGCCGATCCGATCGTCCTTCGCTGGCACGCTGGGGAGTCCGGGACCGGGTCCGTGGGCCGCACCATCGTGTCCCTGGGTGCCGGTGCGAGTGCGCGCCTGCTCGAGGAGCAGCTGGGCGACGCCCACGACAGCACGCTCGATACGCAGGCCGACACGACCGCGCGCACGAGCCAGCGTCTGTGGTGGAACACCATGGAACTGATGGTGGACGATGGCGCCTCGCTCGAGGTGGCCGGGCTCCAGGACTTCGACCAGGACACCATCGCCATCGTGAACCGCCACGCGACGCTGGGCCAGGATGCGCGGCTGCAGTGGGCGTTGGCGTCCGTTGGCGCGCAGCTCCATCGCAGCCGCATCGACAACCTGTTGGTGGGCCGAGGGTCCTCGGTCCACCAGGTGGAGATCGGATTCGGAGGCGGCAGCCAACTGTTCGACCTGACGTCATATACCCGACATATCGGTACCGACACCACCGGCGACCTGCTGAGCAAGGGTGTCTTCACCGACCGGGCCCGGGGCTACATCAAGGGCCTCATCGAGATCCGCCGCTCGGCCACCGGCACCGACAGCTATCTGGGCGAGTTCGGCATGCTGCTCGCCAAGCGGGCCCGATCGGTGACCATCCCGAGCCTGGA
>JBBSOS010000330.1:0-3312 GCA_038259505.1 Candidatus Limnocylindrales bacterium
GTGAAGTCGAGCGCTGTCGGGTTCTGCAGCTCGGTCGCAGCTTCCTGCGCGCCCTGGTTGGCCTGGTCGAACGGCAGGATGCCCAGGAACTTGGGCAGCAGCAGCATCTTGACGGCCTGGGCTGGGGTGGCCACGGCAGGTGAGCCCATGGGCGCTGCCATGGATGCCCCTGCTGCCATGGATGCCCCTGCTGCCATGGATGCCGCCGGGGACGCGTCCTGTGCCAGCGCGGCGCCACCCACGGCCGTGGCCATGATGACGGCCGACAGTCCGGCCGTAAGGCTTCGTGATGTTCTCATGCGCGAGCTCCTCATCTCCTTCGCCGACGCCGGGGCGAGGTCGCCACCAGTGGTCCCCGAAGGACGGACATGATAGCGATCCACGTCGCCACGCGGCTCTGGATCAGGCCGCGACCGCGCTCTCGGGGTGCTCGCCCACGTCCGCCGCAGGCGGGGGCCCGCCAGGTCCCGCACGCGCCGCGGCACGTCGACGTCGCCGGTCGCCGATCTCGTTCGCGATGTTGGGCAGCAGCACGGACAGGATGAGCAGCAGGCCCACGATGCCGGTCTGGGTATTGCCGTTGACACCCGCGAGGCTCATGCCATTCCGGAGGTTGAGGACCAGGAACGTGGACAGCACCACGCCGAGCATCGATCCCGAGCCACCGAAGATGCTCACGCCTCCCAGCAGCACCACCGTGATGATGTCCAGCTCGAAGCCGGTCGCCGTGCTCGCCCGGGCCGATCCCAGGCGCGCGGTGTACAGCACCCCGGCGAGAGCCGCGACGGTGCCGCTCATGACGAAGATGAGGATGCGGTGCCGGGCGACCCGGACACCCGAGAACAGCGCGACATCCTTGCTGTTGCCGATGACATAGGTCGACCGCCCGAAGCCGGTGAGATGGAGCAGGACCGCGGCACCGACCATGAGCACCAGGTACAGCATGATGCTGAAGGTCAGCGGACCCACGATCGACGATTGGCCCATGGTGTCGAACCATTCCGGGAAATGGCCGATGGACCGGTCCTCGATGAGCATGGTGGCGAGACCCCGGAACCCGATGAGCGTGGCCAGCGTGACGGCCAGGGATGGCAGCCCCACGACCGCGATCCAGAATCCGTTGAACAGCCCGCACAGGACGCCCACCCCGAGCGCCGCGACCACGCCCACCTCCATCGGCACGCCCCGCTCGAACAGGGCGGCGGCCACGGCCGCGGTCAGGCCCATGACGGACGCGACCGACAGGTCGATCTCGCCCGAGATGATCACGAACGCCATGGCCAGGACCACGATCGACTTCTCGATACCCAGTTGGAGCAGGTTCACCTGGTTCTGTTCCGAGGCGTATCCGGGGGTCGCGACGGCGCTCCAGCCGACGACGATGACCAGCAGCACGAACAGCATCGCGTCCCAGCCGCGGACCCGGCTCAGGTATCGCTCACGCATCGGCCGTGGCCTCCAGCTCCCTGGCCGCGCGGGCGCGTCCCTCGTCCTCACGGCGCACCCGGACCCACTGCTGCTGCAGGCGGCGCAGGATGATGGCGTCGGCGGCGACCGCGAACAGGATGAGCCCGCCGAGGATCGCATCGAGCGCGAACTGGCTGATGCCCAGCCAGCGCAGCAGGCTGGTCTGGAGTGTCTGGATGAGCAGGGCGCCGAGGAGCGCACCGAACATCGATCCGGCACCGCCGAAGATGTTGACCCCACCGACCACGGCTGCGGCCACGACCTGGAGTTCCAGGCCCGTGCCACTGATGACCGTGATGTTGCCGAACTTGCCCAGCCACATGAAGCCGCCCAGCCCGGCCATCATGCCGCTGCCCACGAAGGCCAGGAACACGTCCCGGCGGATCGGCAGGCCCGCCACGCGTGCCGCGTCGGGATTCGAGCCGATGGCGAACAGGCGCCGGCCGAAGGGCAGGTAGCGCAGTACCAGTTGACCGACGATGGTGGCGGCGATGGCGATGGCGAACAGCACCCGGATATCGAGCCCGAAGATGTTGACGATGCCGGTCGAGGGGATGGACACCAGCCAGCTCGGCAGCATCGATGTGGTCACCGTCTGGGACCCCGATAGCTCCACGAGGCCCACCCGGAACAGGGCGAGGGTACCGAGCGTGGTGATGATCGCCGGCACCCGACCATATGCCACGATGGCGCCGTTGATGGCACCGAGCGTCGCGCCCAGGGCCATGCATCCGGCGACCACGATCACTGGATGGACGTCGCCCATGCCCGACAGGGTCGTGCCCATGACGTAGGCCACGAGACCCACGATGGCGCCCACCGACAGGTCCACGTTGCGGGTCAGGAGCACCAGCACCTGGCCCACGGCCACGGTCGCGATGATGGCCGTGCCCGTGGTGATGTTGACGAATGTCCGCGGCGACAGGTACCCCGGGATCTGGACCGCGAAGAACGCGATGACCAGGACCAGCACCAGCACCAGGGTCAGCTCGCGGACCTGGTCGGGCCGCACCCGCCGGAGCACCGCGTCCATCATGCCGGCGGTTCCGCCACGATGGTGTCCGCGAGGGCAGGCTGTGCAGTGACCCGATCCTGCCCCATCGCCGCCGCGAGCAGCCGCTCCTGGGTCGCCTCGGCGCGGTCCATGATCACCTGCTGCCGACCTTCGCGCATCACGAGGATGCGGTCGCTCATGGTCATCACCTCGGGCAGGTCCGAGCTGATGAGGATGATGGCCATGCCCTCACGCGCGAGCTCGTCCACCAGTTGGTGGACCTCCACCTTGGCGCTCACGTCGATGCCCCGGGTCGGCTCGTCGAGGATCAGCACCCGGGGCCTGGTCTCCAGCCACTTGCTGAGCACGACCTTCTGCTGGTTGCCGCCTGACAGGGACGCAGCGGGCGTATCGACCGACGGTGCCCGGATGCGCAGGCGCGCCCGGTAGCCCTCGGCCATCTCGCGCTCCGCGGAACGGCGCAGCAGTCCCGCGCCCGTCAGGAAGCGCGGCAATGACGGCAGCGAGATGTTGGCGGCGATGGACAAGGGGAACACGAGCCCCATCTGTCGACGGTCCTCGGTGGCATACGCGATCTGCAACCGGACCGCATCCTGGGGGCTGCGGACCGTGATGGCCACTCCGTCGAGCCGGATGGTGCCGGCATCGGCGGGCGCGATCCCGAACAACGCCAGCCCGACGTCGGTCCGGCGCGCCCCCACGAGGCCAGCGAAGCCCAGGACCTCGCCCGCATGCAGCTCGAACGAGATGTCCTGGAATGCGCCTGCTCGGCCGAGACCCTGGACCGCCAGCACCACCTCGCCTGGTGGTGACGGGGCTCGCTTGAACAA
>JBBSOS010000331.1:0-3270 GCA_038259505.1 Candidatus Limnocylindrales bacterium
GCATCGGCATGGTCGATGGCGCCCGCGAGCTGGAGGAATCGATCCGCCTCATCCTCGGCACCGCGCCCGGGGAGCGACCCATGCGGCCCGAGTTCGGCTGCGGCATCCACGACCTGGTGTTCGCGGCGCCCGATGCTTCCACCGCAGGACGCATCGCGCACGAAGTACGCGTGTCGCTGCTGCGCTGGGAACCGCGCATCGAGGTCATCGGGGTGGATGTGAGCTACGAGGCCATCGACCAGGGGGCGCTGCTCATCGACATCCGGTTCCAGGCTGCTCGGTCCAACGATCCCCGCAACCTCGTCTTCCCGTTCTATGTCATCCCCGACGAAGGCGGCGAGAGCCACGATCAGGCGACCGCCGACATCATCTCCAGGAGCAGCCCGATATGAGCCTGCCCGTCCCGAACCTCGACGACCGCCGGTTCCAGGACCTGGTCGACGATGCCAAGCGTCTCGTCCAGCAGCACTGCCCGGAGTGGACCGACCACAACGTCTCCGACCCGGGCGTCACCCTCATCGAGGCGTTCGCGTGGATGACGGACCAACTGCTGTACCGGCTCAACCGCGTGCCGGAGCGGGACTACGTGAAGTTCCTGGAACTTATCGGTGTCCGCCTCTTCCCGCCCACCGCCGCTCGCGCGAACGTCACCTTCTGGCTGTCTGCGCCGCAGCCCGAGACGGTGCGCATCCCGACAGGCACCCAGGTGGCCACGGTGCGTACCCAGACTGACACCGCCATCGTGTTCAGCACCACCGGCGAGTTGCCCGTGGTCACGTGCGAGCTGGCCCGTGCCGCATCGAGCATCGCTCGCAACCAGGTGCGTGACCATTCCGACCAACTGGCGCTTGGCAGCGGCTTCTTCTGCTTCGACTCGGTGCCCAAGTCCGGGGACATGCTACTGGTGGGTCTCACCGAAGCAGTCCCCTCGTGCGCGGTCGACCTGCGCTTCGGCTGCCGCATCGAGGGCGTGGGTGTCGACCCGGAGTTCCCGCCCCTCGCCTGGGAGGCGTGGGACGGCGAGACCTGGGCATCCTGCGAGGTCGATTCGGATACCACCGGTGGCCTCAATCGTGACGGCGATTTGGTGCTCCACGTGCCCGAGGGCCATGTGGCCTCCGTCATCGATCGCGTCCGGGCAGGCTGGATCCGGGCGCGGGTCACGGAGCCCGTGGAGGGGCAGCCGCGGTACAGCGCCTCGCCCGAGATCCGTACCCTGAGTGCCTTCACCATCGGCGGCACCGCGCCGGCGGTCAATGCCGAGCTGGTCACCGATGAGGTGCTGGGTGTGGCCGAGGGCGTCCCGGGTGGGCGTCTCCTGCTGCGCGATCGGCCGGTGGTGCCTGCCGAGTCGCCGATGGTCATCGAGATCTCCACGGACGACGGCTGGCAGGAGTGGACACAGGTCCCGAACTTCGCGACAAGCGGCCCGACAGACCGCCATTTCACGCTCGATGCCATGTCCGGTGAGGTCCTGTTCGGACCAGGAGTGCGGCTGGCTGATGGCACGCTGCGGACCTACGGGGCCGTACCGCCCAAGGGCGCCTCCATCCGGGTACCCGCGTACCGGACCGGCGGCGGGCGTCAGGGAAACGTCGCGCGGCGGACGCTGGCGGTGCTCAAGTCCTCCATCCCGTACGTGGCACGCGTGGAGAACCGCAGGCCGGCCGAGGGTGGCGTGGACGGCGAGGATGTCGAGTCGGCCAAGATCCGGGGTCCCATCATGCTCCGGACCCGCGATCGCGCCGTGACCACCGAGGACTTCGAGCACATCGCGCGCGAGGCTGCACCCGAGGTCGCCCGGGTGCGCTGCGTCGCCGTCACGGCCGATGATGCCGGGAACGCGGTCCGGGTCCTGGTCGTGCCGGCCGTGTCGGGCGAGGGAGGTCGCGTCCGCTTCGAGCAACTGCTGCCCGCCGAGCCGACGCTCGAGAAGGTCACGCGTCGGCTGGATGAGACCCGCCTGGTGGGCACACGCGTGATCGTGGAACCGCCGGTGTACCGCGGCCTCACGGTCGTGGCACGCCTGCGCGCGAAGCCGCGGGTCGACCCGGTCCGGCTGCAGGAGGAGGCGCTCCAGGCGCTGTATGGCTGGTTCCATCCCACGTCAGGGGGGCAGGACGGCACAGGCTGGCCCTTCGGGCGGCCGGTCCAGAGCGGCGAGGTGTATGCGGCGCTCCAGCGGTTGCGCGGCACGGAGCTGGTCGAGGATGTGCGGCTGTTCGGTGCGGACCCCGTCACGGGTGAGCGAGGCAAGGCGACCGACCGGCTGGACGTGGAACCCAATGCCCTGGTGTTCTCATACGAGCACCAGGTCCTCGTCGAGGCGTCGGTGTGAGCCGCCTCGGCCTCGACGGACTGGCCTCGCCGCGGCCGTTCATCGGCACGCTGCCCGCGCTGTACCAGGAGGATCCGTTCACCCAGCGCTTCACCCGGGCATTCGACGGGGTGCTGGCACCCGTCCACGCCGCCATCGACAACCTTGGCGCCTACCTCGACCCGGCACTGACGCCGCCCGATTTCCTGGAGTGGCTGGGCGGCTGGGTCGCGGCACTGCTCGACGAGACGTGGCCCATCGAGCGGCGTCGGGCATTCGTCGCACAGGCAGCGGACCTGCATCGTCGCCGGGGCACGCTCGCCGGACTCACGGACCACATCCGGATCTTCACCGATGGCGATGTCCAGGTCCGCGAGAGCGGCGGCGCCGCATGGTCCGGCGCCAGCGGTGGCGCCCTGCCAGGATCCGGTCGTCCGGCGCTCCACGTCCGGGTGGCGGTCCGGCACGCATCGGACGTCGATCCGGTGCGGCTCGATGCGCTCGTTGCGGCTGCCAAGCCCGCTCACCTCGGGCACACTGTCGAGGTCGTGGTCGCCGGACGAGCGCCGGGCACGACCTGAGCAACGCCGACAGGCCGGCGGGCAACCAAGGGGAGGTCGACGTCGGGTGATCCTCTGCCGGAGATGTGGCCACCAGAACGCGGATGACGAGTCGTTCTGCACGGAGTGCAACAGCTACCTCGAGTGGAGCGGCGACAAGGTCGGGACCGCTTCGTCGGCTCCGCCGACCCCATCCCTGCCGGCACCACCGTCACGGCCGACAGCGAAGGCATCTGGTGGCGCAGCATCGAGCACGGCACCATCAGCCGGCACTGCGCCGCCTCCAGCACCATCTCCCGGGCCGGGGCCGGCGCCCGCGCCGGGGAGGGCACCCCCCCCCGCCCCCCCCCCCGCGCCACCCGCGCCGCCCGCGGCGGCGCCCCCCGCCGGCCC
>JBBSOS010000332.1:0-3268 GCA_038259505.1 Candidatus Limnocylindrales bacterium
ACCGGCACTCGGCGATGGACCGGTGCTCGGCTCGGGATGGGCGTCCGGCGACGCCTCGACACCCGGCGACGGAGCAGTTCGTCGCCCCGGCCCGACATGCTGGTCATCGGTCGATGCGGGCGGCGATGACGCCGCCCCAGCGGGGAAGGATGCCGCAGCCGACGGTGCCGCCGCCGACGGTGTGGGCGACTCGAGAGGAGCACCAGGCGCAGGCATCGGGAGGCGGTCGTAGGGTGACCCGCCATCCAGGATCACCGCCAGCACGTCGCGCATGGCGACTGGGCCCATCGCCCCGGACACCTGCTCCATGATCGAGCATGCGGCGAGGTACTGGTACTCCACCACTGCCTGGGCCTCCAGGCCTGCCTGGAGGCCCAGGACGCGCCACGTGCGGAGTCGCGGGGACCCCTTGGCGGGATATGCGGATGGCGGCGCGCAGGGAACGCCGATAGTCTCCCGCGACGCCCACTCCGCGAGACCCTCCCACAGCCAGTTCGTGTTCACGGTCCGCCGGTTGAACCAGACATGAGCCAGCTCGTGGGCCAGCAAGCCGGGCGTGCCGTCGGTCTCGCTGACCCGGATGATGCCCGATCCCGGGTCGAACTCGCCCCCATATCCCCGCAGGGCGTTCATGGCGACCTCGCGGACACGGATCGGGTCGTGGCCCGACAGCGGCCTGCCGACGACCGACTCCAGTCCCGCCACAGCGGCCTCGACACTCCCGGTGACGGTGTCCTGCCACGCCCGGTCACCGGGCCAGCCTTCCACGTGCACCGTTTCGCCGCCTGGACTCAGCACATCGGCCCGCACCAGCAGCCGCGTGTCGTAGACGTCGGTGCAGGCGTACACGGTGCCCAGGTCGCGCTGCTGTCGCGCCCGGATGCTGCGCGTCTTGCCGCTCGTGGTCGTGCGGACGCCGCTGCCGCGGGTCACAGCCTGCAGGGCACGCGGCACGATCACCGTCACGGAGCCGCTGTCCACGGGCTGTCCGGTCCAGCAGAAGTAGCTGTACGCGTCGCTGACGCGGGTATCCGTGGACGAGGCAGCGCCCCGCGACGGCAGGGTCCATGTCGCGGTGAACGACACGCCCTGCCCGCGATAGATCCGCGGGAAGCTGACGACGACGTTGTCGAAGCCACCGCCGGTGGCAAATCGCCGCGCCCGCACGCCACGGCCGGTGACCTTGAGGTGCCTGGCACCGGCGGGCAGGCCGATAGGTCCCCACTGGTCGAGGTAGTAGCGAGCCATCGTCGTGCTCGGGATCTGGTTGACCCACCGGAATCGGGCCGTCACCAGCACCCGGGAGTGCTCGCGATCGAGTCGATAGGTGATGTCCGCGTGCTCGGTGACGTGGTCGGCATCGGCGAGCGCTGCCGACCCGCCGCCCATGGTCGATGCCACCATCACCAGTGCCACGATCAGGCGCAGGAGGACCGGACGGCGAGTCATCGACACGAGGCCGTAGCTAGACGAGCGACTCGAACCGGAAGCGGTCCCGGTCGGGCACCAATCGTCCCACGGGTCGCCGTGGCTCGTGGGACAGGACGATCGTCCAACCCTCGTCGGCCGCCTGACGGAACAGCTCCGCCTTGACCAGGACGCTGGTGAGCGGATAGTCGTCGAAGGCGCTGATCCAGCGGGGATTGGCACCCCACGGACGCATGAACAGGTCACCGATGAACCCGACCGTGCCATTCGGGCCGCGGACGACGATGGCCTGGTGGCCGCCGGAGTGACCGCCGGTACGGATGACCGATACGCCCGGCATGACCTCGGCTTCGCCGTGCGCGGACGTGCCCCGGGCCCACGGTTCGACCAGCCGGAGCTCGGCCTGGTCGTAGGACGCCTGCAACCGGGGGTTCGTCCCCAGGGCCGACTCCCATTCGTCGGCCTGGGCCACGACTCGTGCCCGCGGGAATGCCCGGGTCCCATCGACCGTCAGCAACCCGCCCGCATGATCGAAATGGAGATGGCTGAGCGCGATGGCATCGACGCTGCCGGGGTCGAAGCCGGCTGACCGGAGCGCGGCCAGGATGGGGTCGCCCGTCACGCCCCGCTGTGTCCGGTGATGCTCCTCCATCCGTTCCCCGATACCGGTCTCGATGAGCACCCGCCCCGCCGGCGTCTCGACCAGCAGGCAGTTGAGCGCCTGGGTGAGGGAGCCGTCGGGTGCCATCTCATCGCTGACGAGTCGCTCCCACATGGGACGCGGGACAGGCCCGAAGATGGTGCCCGCGTCCGAGCGGAAGGTACCGGCCTGGACGAGTGCCACGCGCACCCCACCTCCGAGGTCGGTCTCCCAATCGACGTTGGCAGTGATGCTCATGCGGTGTCCCGAGCGTCTGCGCCCCGGGGACCCCCACGCTCCACCTCACCACCCCGCTCCAGCCGTCGACCGGCGTCGAAGTCGCGGTACGACGCGGACGCCGTCGGCGTCGACTGGCCCTGATACTTGGAGCCGAGCTCCTTGCTGCCATACGGTCGTTCGACCGGGCTGGACATGGCGAAGAAGCTGATCTGGCCGATCTTCATGCCGAAGTACAAGGCGATGGGCAGGTTTGCGACGTTCGACAGCTCGAGCGTCAGGGTCCCCTTCCAGCCCGGGTCGACATATCCGGCCGTGGAGTGGATGAGCAGGCCCAGGCGCCCCAATGACGACTTCCCTTCCAGACGCGCGACGAGGTCGTCGGGCAGCTCCACCCATTCGAGGGTCTGGCCGAGCACGAACTCGCCTGGATGCAGGATGAACGGCTCGTCGTCGATGATGGATACCAGCTCGGTCAGGTCCGGTTGCGACTGGCGGACATCGATGTAGGGATACCGGTTGTTGCGGAATACCCGGAACTCGCGGTCGAGATGGAGATCGACCGACGAGGGCTGCAGGCAGTCGGCGTCATAGGGATCGATTCGCACGCGCCCAGCGAGCACAGCCTCGCGGATATCACGATCGGACAGGACGCTCACCGGCGGCGGGTCGTCCGACGCTGGCGGCCAACCGGGCCCGCGCCCAGTGCCGCCAGTCGCTTGGGGGATGGCGCGACCAGTTCCAGCGACACCTGGCCGGGCACCTCGGGCGACCGCTCTGCGAACAGGGTGTCGACCTCGCGCTTGAGTTGCTCCAGGTCATCGAACGACTGGTACACGCTGGCGAACCGGATGTAGGCGATCTGGTCGAGCGCCCGGAGGCGCTCCATCGACAACTCGCCGATAGTCGTCGACGAGACCTCGTTGAGACCCTGGGACCGGAGATGCGCCTCGATCGCATCCG
>JBBSOS010000333.1:0-3262 GCA_038259505.1 Candidatus Limnocylindrales bacterium
CAGGGCTTGCCACAGCGGTCGGTGCCGGTGTCACGGTGGGTGACGGCGTGGGAGCCGGCGACGGGGTCGACGCCGCGCCACCACATCCAGCTGCGACGAGCAGGATCGAGAGGAGCGCGACCATTCCGGTGCGCCGCGGTCGTGTGGTCAGGTCCATGGGAAATGCTCCTATCAAGATGGGCCGCAGGTCGGATGATGGGCGTGCTCGACCCATGGGCCCGCACAGCCACATCATCAGCCCATCATCGACTTCGTGTGGCTACCGCGACCGGCGACCAGGGCGACCGACCTCCGGGATCGGTTGGGACGGCTGGCCACAGGGCGCGTTGGGTGGGCCGCCTCCGTGACTTACCGAGCGTCCCCCTGTGCGGTCTGCGTGACCACGAGTCCATCGACGACGACGCGGCCGTCCTTGACCACGACCGTGATGGTGTGCTTGCCGCTCGGCAGGTTCCTGGCCCATACGATCTGCCGGTCGACGGTGCGCGAAGCCCTGAGCGAGACGACCGCGACCTGTTCGCCGTCGATGCGAACGATGGCATGCCCAAGGTGCTTGCCCCGGGCGGCGACGAGAGCGACCGAACTGCCCGTAAAGCGGTAGATGACGGACGCGCCGTGCTTGGTGGACTCCAGTCGATGGTGACCGGAGGCCGACGACAGCTGGAGGCGGGCCCAGCCTGACGACCGCGTGACACCGGCAGCGTTCTCCTGCACGAGTCGTGCGGTCATCTTCGGGCCGGTCGCCCAGGACGAGACCGAACCGGTACTCGATCGCGCCCTGACCGAGAGGGTGGTGGCGCGGCCATCGCCGATGTACGTCGTGTCCCTGGTCGCGCTGGCCGGGACGTGATCGATCACCTGCCACGAAACGCCCCCGTCCCCCGTCCTGGCGAGCTGGAACGTCGTCGTGCCGACGGGCTTCCTGCCGAGCACCCACGAGGCGAACACCGGGATGGCACCGGTCGCGCCGACGCGCTGTCGCGGGATGGATACCCGGACCCGCTCCACGACCGGTCGGGTGGGGTCGATGGCGACCGGCGCCGTGGTCGTCGAGCGTGCATGCCCGAGTCGATCGGTCGCCGTGACGACCCAGCGATAGCAGGTGGCTCGATCAAGTCCGGTCGCGGTGAACCGGTCGCCGCTGACGGCTTGGGCCGATCCATCGGACTTCCAGCCCACGTTGGCACACCCCGCCGACTTCGAGGGCAGGGGAGCGCGTTGCCGTCGCGCCGAGATCATGCCGACCCCGGAGCCAGCATCGGAGGCAGTGAGGTGGACCGTGGCGCGGTCCGAGCCAAGCCAGGCCTGTTTGACCGGCGAGGTGATGGTCAGCGTGGGGGCCGTGGAATCAGGCTTGACCTGGATCCTGGTGACCGAGCGGAGGCCGACGCCATCCGTCGCGGTGAGCGACAGGCTGGACGCAGTCGCTGCACGCCCGAAGTGGAAGGCACGGGTGGTGGCCGCGCTGCGCGCGTCGGCGTCCCCGGTGGTGGGCTGCGTGGGACCAGCCGTCCAGCCGGTCCCCGAGATCTCACCGACTCGGATCGTGGTGATTCCCGACTGTGGGTCCCGTCCGGTCGCGGTGAGCGTGAAGTCTGCCGCGGAGCCGCCCTTGAACCATATGGTCGAACCTCGAGCGGCTGCCTCTCCCTGTGCACGGACGGCGGATGTGGGCGGGGCCGACCCATCGATCCAGACGGCGCCAGTCCGGTCGACCGCTGCGTTGCCCGCCTTGTCCGTGGTCGTCAGGAGCCACTGGTAGCACAGCCCGTCCCGCGGGCTCGAGGTGGTGTAGGGACCCGAACCCTTGAGCTTCACGGCCGACCCATCAGCGGTGAATGTCGCGCCGTCGCACGACATGAGGCCGGTCGGTGTCGCCTTCCGTCGTTGCAGCGTCCGCGTTGCGATGCCCGACCCCGGATCGGAACCCTGTGCAGATATCCGGACTGTCCGGCCCGTCTGGATCGTGTTCGTGCCCGGAACGGGGCTTGTCATGCGGACCACCGGGTCATCGGCGTCCACGGTGACCCGGACGGTCGAGGGGGCCCGCAGCTCACCGTCACTCGCCGTCACGGTCACGTCGTGCGGACCGCTGGCGAGTGCGTCCGAGCCGAGCAGCCGCAGGGTGCCACTCGATCTGCCCGCCGCGATCTTGAGTGCCTGGGATCCGACACCGATGGGATCGCTCGCGGCGCGCACCGTGATTGGCCGGTAGTGGCCGTGCTTGCGCGACACCGTGATGCTGATCTTCCGGCTGGTGCCGCCGCCACCGAGCAGGCCGCCACTGCCGGTCGACACCAGGAAGGTCGGTGGTGGTGTCAGCGTCCGGACCTGGAGCAGCCGATACGGGCGGCCGTCGGGCGACGTGCTCGTCCGCCAGTCACGAGTGCCTGCGGACACGAGTGCCTGCTTCACCTGCTGCGGCTGCGCGTCGGGGTAGCGCATCCGATAGAGCGCGATGGCTCCCGTGACATGGGGCGTGGCCATGGACGTGCCGCTCATCCACGCGTAGCGCCCCCTGGTGTACGTCGAGAGGATGCATTTGCCGGGTGCGAGGATGTCGACCGCAGCGCCCCAGTCGGAGAAGTCCGCGTACGTGTCGTCCCGGTCCACCGAATACCAGGGACACACGCTCGACTGGCGACCATGGCTGCCAGGCTTGCCGTCGAAGTCGGCGATGGCTCCCACGGTGATGGGCTCGTCATAGATGGCCGGCCGCTGGTTCACGACGCGGTGATCGTTGGCCGCCGCGACCGCGATCACGATGCCGCTGTCCATGGCCGCACAGATGAAGGCGTGATAGCTGTCGCCCGTGCCAGTGCCACACGGGCGGTTCGGGTACTCGAGTGGGCCCGCGATGCTCATGTTCGCGGCGATGAACCGCGGTCCGCCGGGCGATTGCTGCTGGCCGATCATCCAGTCGAGACCGCACAGGACACTCGACGTTGTGCCGTGACCGTCGTCGCCCATGCTCTTGATGGCCCACATGCGAGCGCCGGGCACGACGCCAACCACGCCGAACCCATTGTCCCTGGCACCGATGGTGCCGGCGACATGGGTGCCGTGGCCGTAGACATCGCCGTAGCTCGAGCCGCCGACACCGGTGCAGTTGACCCCGCCGCCGATGCGCAGATCGGGATGTGCGGCGATGCCCGTGTCGATGACCGCGATGTCGACGTCCGTGTTCGCGCCGCTGCCGATATGCGCGAGCGGTTGCTGATCCGCATAGATGCGCCGCACGCCTGTGGGCACCTGCTGCGGC
>JBBSOS010000334.1:0-3227 GCA_038259505.1 Candidatus Limnocylindrales bacterium
GGCTGCTCCGACCGCCGCCCGGCAACGAGTCGCCGGTGAACAGCATCAAGTACCCGTAGCTCTCGTCGACCCAGAGCGACACCGCGGTGCCGTCGGGCGCGGCCATCCCGACGCGCGCGATACCTTGCTCGTCCCGTTCCAGGTCGGTGAACGCATGATCCAGCCTCCTCGGACCGATGGGCCGCCCATGCCGCAGGTCAAGGTCGGTGCCGTCGACCGGCGACCGGGAGATGGGGATGCCCCGCTCATCGGCGGTGAGCGCCGTTCGCGCGGGACAGCGCAACCTGATGTCATCCACCCGAGCGTCGCCGACCCGCAGGTAGGGATGGGTACCACTGCCGAACGGGCAACTGGCGCTGCCGATGTTGGTCGCGGCCGTGGATACCGCCAGGCCATCGTCCGTGAGCCGATACTCGATGCGCACCGACAGGGTGTGCGGGTAACCAGGCTGGGGATACAGGACGTGCTCCATGACGACACGGTCCGTGGCCGCATCGGCGACAGTCCAGGCCGCCCAGCGGACCAGCCCGTGGATGGCATTCCGCGCCACGGGCTCGGTCAAGGCCAGCTGCTGCTCCTGCCCGTCGTGCGTGTAGCGGCCATCCTCGATCCGGTTGGGCCAGGGGATGAGCACCTGTCCGCGTCCCCCCGAGCACATCTCATCCTCGGTGTACCCCTCCAGGATGCCCCGGCCCGCGACCGCATACGTCCGCAGCCCTCCACCAACCTCGACGATGGTGGCCCGCTGGTGGCCCCGCGCGATCTCGACCTGCCTGCCTGATGGTGGCACGGCGAGCCCCGACGGCACGCTCAGAACTCGGCCAGGCGGTCGGCGAGGATGATGTGCGCCGCGGCCTCGATGAACGCCAGGTGGGAGAAGGCCTGCGGGAAGTTGCCCAGGTGCCGGCCGGTGCCGGCCTCGAACTCCTCGGCGTAGAGACCCAGCGGGGACGCGATCCGGACCAGGCGGTCCATCAGGGAGCGGGCCCGACGCATCTCGCCCACCGTGGCGAGGGCCGAGACCAGCCAGAACGAGCAGATGAGGAAGGTCCCTTCCTTGCCCGACAACCCGTCGTCGGTCTCGTCGGTCCGGTACCTGAGCACGAAGCCATCTTCGGACAGCTCGTCCGCGATGGCCAGCACCGTGGCGCGGAGACGTTCATCGTCGGGTGCCAGGAATCCGAAGCTCGCCGCCAGCAGCGTGGACGCATCGAGCGAGTCGGTCTCGTAGTGCTGGCGCAGGACCCCTCGAGCATCGACGCCGCGGGCCAGGACGTCGCCGCGGATGTCCTCGGCCGTGGAGCGCCAGGTCGCGGCCTGCACCTGATCGCCTCGGATATCGGCAAGCTTGGCGGCACGATCGAGGGCCACCCAGCACATCAGCTTGGACGAGACATAGTGCCGCGGCGCGCCACGCGCCTCCCAGATCCCCTGGTCGGGTTCGGGCCAGACGCGTGTGGCGCACTCTGCCTGGGACAGCACGATCGGCCACAGCGCACGGGGGAGCCGCTGGCTGCGACGCGTGTGGAGCAGGATGGAGTCCAGCACGGCACCGAACACGTCGTTCTGGCGCTGGTCGAAGGCGCCGTTGCCGATACGCACCGGCCGCGCTCCCTCGTATCCCGAGAGGTCGTCGCGTGTGCTCTCGGGCAACTGCCGCCGACCGTCGATGCCGTACATGATCTGGAGCGAGCCGTCCTCGGTCGGCTCGAGATCCCCGACGAACTCCATGAACTCGTTCGCCTCCCAGTCGAGGGCCAGCCAGTGCAGTGCCTGGAGCGTGAACGTCGAGTCGCGCATCCACGTGTACCGGTAGTCCCAGTTGCGCTCGCCGCCGGGCGTCTCTGGCAGGGATGTCGTCAGCGCGGCCACTGTGGCACCGGTGGGCATGTAGGTGAGGCCCTTGATGACCAGTGCCGAACGCTGCAGCAGCGCGGTCCAGGCATGATCGGGGATCCGGGCACCACCGACCCAGGTGCGCCAGAAATGGCCGGTCGCGTCCAGGGCCGCCGCCGCCTCGGCAACGTCGGCCGGAGCGGCCAGGTCGGTCCCCCACGAGAGCGCCACGTACGCGCGCTCGCCGGCCTGCAGCGTATGGCGGCCTCGCACCCGTCCGCCTTCGACGCTCATGGCGACGCTCGAGCGCACCCGGACCGTGACGCCCGCTCCGGTGGCATCGAACGACCTATCCAGGCCCGCGACCGGGACCCAGTCTGGCGCGGTCCGCCCGTAGTCGAACACGGGCTCGCAGACCACCTCGATCTCGATGTGCCCTTCGAGGCATTCGATGAGCCGGACCAGCGTGTGGTCTGCGTCGTTGTCCGATTGTGGGCGGGTGTGCGGGGTGACCTGGTCCGCCTCGTGTCGCGGGCCCATGGTCAGCGCGTCGCGTGCGACCGCCCAGCCCGTGGGCGATCGCCATGTGGTTCGCAGTACGTTGGTGCCCGGATCGTATGCTCGCTCGACGGGATTGGAGATGGCGAACGGGCCGAACCGGAACGAGCCCCCCTCACGGTCCAGCAACGACGCGAACACGCTCGGCGAATCGAAGGCGGGCAGGCACAGCCAGTCGATATCGCCATCGGGCGCGACGAGGGCGCCCGTGTGGCAGTCGCTCAGGAAGGCATAGTCCTCGATGGGCGTGAACGGCGACCGCATGGCGGCCGCAGGTGTGGAGCTGGTCATGGATCCTCCCGGCCTGCCACGGCCGTTCCGACCGTGATGGTGTCCCAGGAACCGGGCTGCATCCGTGGCTGCGGCCTCATGTCCGGCTCCTCCATCGTGCGCACCGGCCACGGCCGTGCCGGTGCCAGCGTATCGCACCGCCCGCCGCATGCCTCACCCGGACCGGATGACGCCGCCGGGCCGCGTCGGCGCCGCGCCCGGCCGCCCTGTCGACCCAGCGTTGCAGCGTGGTGTACACTCCGCCGGCTCTTCGCGCGCGGGTCGTGCGCAGGTAGCGTGGTCGCGATGGACCACGGACCGCCCACCCCGCATCTCATGCGCGCACCCAGCTCGGCCTCCGGCCCCGGGCAGGCGTGTCCGGGCACGAATGCTCGCCGGGCGGGAGGTGATCCGAGGTTGGCAGAGGTCCGTGTCGGTGAGAACGAGACCTTCGAGAGCGCCCTCCGACGCTTCAACAAGAAGATCCAGCAGAGCGGCATCCTCGCGGAGGCTCGAAGACGCGAGCACTACGAGAAGCCGAGCGTCAAGCGCAAGCGCAAGGA
>JBBSOS010000335.1:0-3220 GCA_038259505.1 Candidatus Limnocylindrales bacterium
CGTTGTCCGTTTCAATCCTCACCCGTCGCGACCGACGGGTGCGAGCATCCACGCGCGGCAACGGCCGCCACGATGGGATAGTTTCAATCCTCACCCTGACCCGTACTGAGATCCATGGAGACTCCAGCAGTTGGAGGAACATGGAGCCATGGCAGGCAATAGCAGCAGCAGCAACGGACCCACGCCGCGGGTCTATCCACGGGAACTCCGGGAACGAGGCGTCCGGATGGTCCAGGAGTCGTTCGACCGGGGTGACCAGCGCTTCGGCGCGGTGACCCGCATCGCGCGGCAGCTGGGCGTCGGTCCCGAGTCGCTCCGCAAGTGGGTCGTCCAGGCCGAGGTCGACCGGGGTCAGCGAACGGGCACCAGCACCGAGGACCAGCGGCGCATGGCGGAGCTGGAGCGCGACAACCGGGAGCTGCGGCGGGCCAACGAGATCCTCAAGTCGGCCTCGGCTTTCTTCGCGTTTATGTGACGCTGCGCGCAGCCCGGTGGGTTGGCTCGTTTCTTCGCTGCCCGACCGGTGTCGTGGCTGTTCCGCGTGGTGCCGCCCGCCGGGCTTCGTGGCCTGTGGGCGTGACTTGATAGGAGCTTGGTCGACACCTCGATAAAGGCGTGTCCTCCCACCGGCCCGGCGAACCGATGCAGCGAGCAAGGAGGTCCAAGGATGGTGGTCATCGGCGTCGACGCGCACAAGCGCAGCCATACCCTGGTCGCGGTCGATGAGACCGGCCGGGCCCTCGGCGAGACGCGGGTGGCCGCCACGTCGGAGGGTCATCTCGAGGCCCTCGCATGGGCGGCCGGCTGGCCAGGGCGGATGTTCGCCATCGAGGACTGCAGGCACCTCACGCGTCGGCTCGAGGCGGACCTGCTCGTGGCCGGCGAGGCGGCGGTGCGGGTGCCGCCGCATCTCATGGCCGGAGCCCGGCAGGCCAGCCGGGAGCGCGGCAAGTCCGATCCGATCGACGCCCTCGCGGTGGCGCGCGCGGCGCTCCGGGAACCCGGTCTGCCAGTGGTCCATCTCGATGGTCAGGCGCGCGAGGTGCGTCTCCTGGTCGACCATCGGGAGGACCTCGTCCGCGAGCGCAGCCGCATCCAGAGCCGTATCCGGTGGCACCTCCACGAACTCTTCCCAGGGCTCGAGATCCCGCTCCGGAGCCTGCGTCGCCTGCACACGCTCGACGGGCTCGGGTCCCGACTCGACGGCCTGTCCGGCACGGTCGCTGCCATCGCTCGGGAACTCATCGGGCGCTGCCGGGAGCTCACGCTGCGTGTGAACGCCCTGGAACGCGAGGTCGCCCACCTCGTGCAGGGCCTGGCCCCGTCGCTCCTGGCCCTGCCGGGCTGTGGTGCCTTGTCCGCGGCCAAGATCGTGGGCGAGACCGCGGGTGTCGGCCGCTTCCACTCGAAGGCGGCGTTCGCCCGCTGGAACGGGACCGCGCCCATCCCCGCCTGGTCGGGCAACAGCGACCGGCACCGGTTGACCCGTGGCGGCAACCGCCAGGTCAACGCTGCGCTGCACCGCATCGCGGTGACCCAGCTGCGTGGCATCGGCGACCTCGGCCGGGAGTATGTCGCTGGCCGGATGTCCCGCGGTGACACCAAGGTCGAGGCGCTCCGCCTGCTTCGACGTCGCCTGTCGGACGAGGTCTTCCGTCGCCTGCGCGTGGACGACCACCGCACCGGGGCGGGAGCTGCAGAAGCTCTCCGGGTGGCCGCTTGACATAGGAGCGACGCGGAGCTCGACCGCCCATCGAAGCGATGACCAGATACATCGACAGCCACCGGGACACCTACGGGGTCGAGCCGATCTGCCAGGCACTGGCGGTCGCCCCATCGAGCTACTACGCGGCACGATCCCGGCCACCATCCGCGAGGACCATGGCCGACGAGGTCCTGAAGCCCGAGATCAGCCGGGTGCACACCGCCAACTTCGAGGTCTATGGCGTGCGCAAGGTCTGGCGCCAGCTGCGGCGGGAGGGCATCGGGGTCGGCCGTGACCGGGTCGGTCGCCTGATGGACGACCTGGGACTCGCGGGTGCGACGAGGACCAGACGCATCCGGACCACGTTCCCGGCCGCCGTGGCCACACGACCCGCCGACCTCGTCGAGCGGGTGTTCAGTGCGGCCGCTCCCGACCGCCTGTGGGTGGCCGACCTGACCTATGTCCCGACGAGGTCCGGCTTCTGCTACACCTCGTTCGTCATCGATGCCTTCAGCCGGCGCATCACCGGCTGGCGGGTGTCGTCCTCGCTCCACACCGACCTCGCCCTCGATGCCCTGGACATGGCCATCTGGAGCCGGGGCACCGCCGACCTCACGGGCCTCATCCACCACAGTGACCGGGGTGTCCAGTACCTGGCCATCCGCTACACCGAGCGCCTCGCCGAGGCAGGCGTCGTGAACTCGGTCGGGTCCCGCGGGGATTCGTATGACAACGCCCTCGCGGAGACCGTCAACGGCCTCTACAAGGCGGAGCTCATCCACCGGCGGGGGCCCTGGCGGACGACCGAGCAGGTCGAGCTGGCCACCGCGGCGTGGGTCCACTGGTGGAACACCCAGCGGCTTCACGGGGCCTGTGGTGACATCCCGCCGGCCGTATACGAGGCCTCATACTGGGCCGACATCCAGGCGACCGTCGCCGCCTGAACCCTATCCCCGGAGTCTCCATCAGGACCAGTACGGTTCACGGTTCCTCGACAGCGCCCCCGCGGAGGTGGTCGCCACGCTGCTCGACGAGGGGACGTACCTCGCCTCGGAGCGGACGATGTACCGCATCCTCGCGGCCGGGGGCGAGATCAGGGAGCGGCGTGCCCAGCTGCGCCATCCCGCCCATGCCGCACCCGAACTGCTGGCCACGGCTCCCAACGAGCTGTGGAGCTGGGACATCACGGACCTCAAGGGTCCCGCCACGTGGAGCCGCTACAAGCTCTACGTGATCATGGACGTCTTCTCCCGATACATCCCCGGCTGGATGGTCGCCCAGCGCGAGAGCGCGGCCCTCGCGGAGCGGCTGTTCGCCGACACCTGCGCCCGGCAGGACATCGCTCCCGGCAGCCTCACGGTCCATGCGGACCGGGGCTCGTCCATGACCAGCAAGCCGGTGGCCCTGCTGCTGGCGGACCTGGGCATCGCCAAGACCCATTCCCGGCCCCATGTGAGCAACGACAACCCCTATTCCGAAGCTGGCTTCAAGACGCTCAAGTACCGGCCGGGCTTC
>JBBSOS010000336.1:0-3183 GCA_038259505.1 Candidatus Limnocylindrales bacterium
GGAACCGTCGAAGATCAGTTGCGCCGCCTTTTCCGCCGCCGCATAATTCTCGTGGGTGTACTCCATCTGGAACTTGTCGGATGTCAACGACGGCAGGACCGCACGCTCCAGCTGCTCCCTGGTGAAGATCGGGTTGTTCTCGGCAAGGATGTCCACCGTCTGGAGGGACTTGCGGACTGCCGGCGTGTTGGCGCCGAACTTGGCGGCATTCTCCTTGGTCATCGCGTGGATGACGAATCCGGCGGCGAGCTCCGGGTTCTTCGTGTCGTTGAAGACCGAGACCGCGTTCTGCGCGCGCGACGGCACGAAGCCGAGCGGGCCATCAGGTGCCACGGTGACATCCCATCCGAACGGCACCTCCGCGAGCTGGGGCACGAAGTTCTGGCGGGCGAGTGACATACCGATGTTGCCGGCCGCGAAGGTGGCCGTCTCGCCGGGCCCCGGGTGGCTCTTGTCGGTGTAGATCATGTCCCACACCAGTTGGGTCGCTGTCTTGGTCTCGGGTGAGTCGAACGTGCACTTCGTGCCATCAGCGGTCCAGGGGCCAGCGCCATAGGGACCCCAGATGTCGACCAGGTTCCGCCAGCCCGTGGTGAAGATGTTGCCGTTGAGATGGAAGCCGTAGTCGGCCTTGCCGGACGCGACCAGCGCGGCGGCGGTCTCCTTGAGCGTGTCCCAGGTCCAGTTGCCTTCTGCCTGGAGCTCGATGGGGGTCTTCAGGCCGGCAGCCTCGAAGATGTCCTTGTTGAAGTAGATCAGGTTGCTCGCATTGGTGAACGGCAGTCCATAGAGCTTGCCGTCCTCCATCCAGGGGTCGAGGGCGGCGCCGAAGTCCTCGAGATCGTAGTCCGCGGGCACGTACGGCAACAGGTCGACCAGCCGACCTGACTTGATGTACTGCGGCCCCACCGACGCGTTGATCCATGCCACATCCGGCTCGTCACCAGCGGCAAGCTGCACGTTGAGGACGTCGTTGTAGCGGGTGTACGGCTGCGTTTCGACGCGGATCTCACCCAGCTCCGGGTGCAGTGCCTTGTACGACGCGATGTAGTCGTTCCAGACGGCTTCCATCGAGCCTTGGTAGAACCAGTTGGCGAAGCGCAGGTCGCTCGTCGCGTCCTGTGCCTGGGTGGTCATCGCACCACCCGCGACCACGGCCACCGCAAGCGGGATCGCCAGCGTCCGACCGCGCATCCGTTGCTGCATCGTCACTCCTCCTCTGCGCACGATCGGGCCCGACGCGCTCGATGCGCCGACATGGACACGATCTCCATCCTCATCGACGGACCCTCGGGGATCACGCCGTGCTCATCCCCGGGACGGGAACGCGCGATCGGCGGATGGTACGCGGTCAGGCTAGACATGTCTAGTGCTGTGTGCATGAGTAGTCCGCCGCCATCAGGCAGGGTCGACCCCGGCCATCTCGGCGACGATGGTGCGCAGGGTCTGCTCGTGGCGCCACTCCATGCGGTGGCGATCCCGGGGCAGGCGGTCGCCGATGAACCGGTCGTAGGACGCCGCGGACACGATGGCATCGACGTCCTCGCTGCTGACGCGCTCGGCGACGAATGCGCGGCAGCCCGCGAGATACTCGGCGGCCCAACTGATGGCATCGCGCACGGCCCCGCGTCCTCTGAGGACCGATCCGTGGCCCGGGACGAGCACCTCGAAGTCCATGGCCGCCAGCCTCCGCAGGCTGCCTTCCATCTGGCCACTGTTGCCGTCGCGGAAGGACGGTGGGATGTTGGTCACGACGGTGTCACCGCCGAACAGCACCCGCTCGTCGGTCGCCACGATGCACACCGCACCCGGGGCATGGCCGGGCGTCTGCAGGATCCGGACCGTCCTGTCTCCGAGGTCGATATCCAGGTCGTCATCGACATAGGTCGTCGGCCAGCCCAGGGCGCCGGCGAGCTGCTCGGCGGGGACTCCGGCCCGCTCCGCCCAGGACTCGACCTGGGCAGCCATGTGGTCCCTGGCCGCCCGGGTCGCGATGATCTCGCCTCCCCGGAACACCGATCCGCCGAACGCGTGATCGATGTGGGCGTGGGTGTAGACGACCCGGTCCGGTTCCCGGCCCAGTGACCGGACGGCTCCCGCGATCGCCGCGCCCTCGACGGCATCGATCCCCGCATCGATCGCGATGGCGCCCTCCGATCCCGCGATGACCCCTGCCAACCCGTCCGCGACGCTCGTGCGCACCGCGACGATGCGGTCACCGACCCCGATCACGATCGCGGTCGCCGAGGCTGACGAGCAGACATGGCGATCTCCTCCAGTGCGTGTGACGTCGTCTGCAGCGACCGGGTGGTGGGTGCCACCAGTCGGGACAACCGTCGATACGTGTTCTGCCACTCGGGTCGCGGCCGCACGAGTCGTCGTGACCGTCCCGCGGACGGACGATCAAGCGAACGGGCTCCGACGGCCGCAAGCACGAGGCGGGCTGCCCCGATCGCGGGGCCCTGCGGCTGTGCCTCGACGCAGGGTCGGTCGAGGACGGCCACGAGGATGTCCCGCCACAACCGGCTGGCGACCCCACCACCGGCGAGGACCGGTCGGTCGACCACGACGCCCGTGGATTCCACCGCGTCACAGCACGCTCGCAGGGACAGCGCCACGCCTTCCAGCACGGCGCGACACAGGTGCTCCCGGCGATGGGTCGACGTCAGGCCCGTGAATGTCGCCCGGAGCCGCCAGTCGAACCAGGGGGTCCGCTCTCCCTCCAGGTAGGGCAGGACCATCAGGCCGTCCGCTCCCGGTGGGACGCGTGAGGCAAGGCGGTCCATCTCCCGGTACATCGCGGCAGGTGGCTGTGGCGCATCCCCGAAGACCGTCTCGCGCAGCCACGAATACGCGGTGGCCGCGGTGTTCGTGGCAGCCGCCACGTACCAGCGATCCGGTACCGCGTGTGGATAGGTGAGCAGCCGCGGATCGAGGACAGGCTGCTCCAGGGCAGCCACGACCGTGCCCGTGCTCGCGATCTTCACGATCGCATCGCCCCCGTCCAGGGCATCGACCGAGACCAGCTCGGCGGCTGTGTCGGTGCTGCCGACGCCGACCGGGAGGCCACTCGGCAGGCCGGTCGCTCGAGCCCACGCGGGCGACAGGCCACCGGCAAGCATCGTCGACGCCGATATCGCGGGCACCTGTTCGCGCCGCAGACCCGCCACGGCGAGCCAGTCC
>JBBSOS010000337.1:0-3168 GCA_038259505.1 Candidatus Limnocylindrales bacterium
ACCGTATTCGAGGAGGTCTGCTTCGGGCCCATGAACCTGGGCATCCCGCGTGACGACATCATCGAGGCCGCGCATACGGCCCTTGCTACCCTGCAGATCGACGACCTGGCGGCACGCGACCCAGCACGCCTGTCGGGGGGCCAGATGCAGCTCGTGGCCATCGCAGGGTTGCTGGCCATGCAGCCCCGACACCTGGTGCTCGACGAACCCACCGCCCAACTCGATCCCGCAGGGACCGCACTCGTTGGCGACGCACTGGCGAACCTCGCTGCGGCAGGCGTCTCGATCCTCGTCGCCGAGCAGAAGACGGACCTCCTGGCGCGCCTCTGCTCCCGGGTGCTGGTCATGGATGGCGGTACCCTTGTCCTGGACGGCCCGACCTCGGAGGTGCTTGCCGATCCGCGCCTGGGTGACCTGGGCGTAGCAGCGCCTTCGTCCGTCGAGCTGCGACGCGCCATCGATGCGGCCGGCCTGACGGTCGACCTGCCAGTGGATACGGCCGCATGACGACCATCTCCCTCGAGGGCCTGGTCCATACCTACCCCGGCAGCGAGATCCGCGCGCTCGATGGGCTGGACCTGACCATCGGAGCCGGCGAGCGGCTGGTCATCGTGGGCCAGAATGGCAGCGGTAAGTCGACCCTGGTGAGGCACCTCAACGGCCTGCTGCGACCGACCTCGGGACGCGTGCTGCTCGACGCGGTCGATGCGTCCAACCAGTCAGTGGCCGCGCTCGCGCAGCAGGTCGGGCTCTGCTTCCAGGATCCCGATCGCCAGATCTTCGCCCGGAGCGTCCGGGCAGAGGTGGCCTTCGGCCCCCGGAACCTGGGCATGTCCGGCGACGCTCAGCGCGGCGCCGTCGATGCCGCGCTCGAGGCCGTGGGCCTGATCACCGAGGCATCGACCAATCCCTACGACCTGGGGTACTCCCGCCGGAAGCTGTTGACGACGGCGTCGGTGCTGGCGATGGGGACACCGGTCGTGGTCCTGGACGAACCCACGACCGGACAGGACGCACGGGGCGTGGCGCGCATCGCAGCGATCGTGGAACGACTCGCGGGAGAGGCACGGACGGTCATCGCCATCAGCCATGACTTGCGCTTCGCGGCAGAGCATTTCGAGCGAGTGGTCGTGATGCGGCAGGGCCAGGTGGTGCTGGACGGACCACCGGCCGGCGTCTTCGGGCGGACCTCCTGGGCGGCGCTCGCGGCGACGTACCTGCAGCCGCCATACGCGGCCCGTGTCGGAGACCGGCTGGGGCTTGGACCGACGCCCACGGTCGCTTCGGTCGTGGCTGGCCTCGTGGCCCGCGGTGCGCCATGAGGGTCGGTGTCGTGGGTGGCGGGGTCGTGGGCACGGCAGTGACGTTGGCGCTCGCCCGCCGGCGCGCATCCCAGCTGAACACACGGTGCCGTCTTGACAGCGGGCGCGTCGACGGCCAACGTTGCGGGCTGGAGCCGGCGGCCGGAGGAGGTCGCGCTCATGGAGGAGGTATCAGTGACGAATCGTCGCGTCGTATCCGGTGCTGCCGTCTTGTCGACCGCAGCCCTGCTCATGGCACTCGTGCCCTCGACCGTCGCCCAGAGTCCGGCAGCCAGCCCGGCGGGTCCGGTGCTCGCGGTCAAGGCGGTCTACTCGTCGGTCATCGAGGAACCCTGGGACGGGGTCGTCAACGGCGCGCTCGACGCCGAAGCCGCGAGCGGACGGATCACGCACACCTACCAGGATGGTGTCGGCTACGACGGTCAGATGGAGTTCGTGCTGCGGGAGGTCGCCGAGACCGAGCACCCGGACATCATCTTTGGCGACGCCTTCGGCAATGAGGAAGCCGTGCGCAAGGTCGCCGCGGACTATCCCGATATCCCGTTCGTGTTCGGTTCCGGCGGTGGCCCCGCCGAGCCCAACTTCTCGGTGTTCGACAACTGGATCCACGAGCCGGCGTACCTTGCGGGCATGCTGGCTGGCGGCCTGACCCAGACGGGCACGGTCGGCATCGTGGCCGGCTATCCGGTGCCGGAGGTCAACCGGCTCGCCAACGCGTTCATCGCTGGAGCCCAGGCACAGAACCCTGCGGTCGAGGTCAAGGTCGCGTTCATCAACAGCTGGTTCGACCCGGCGACCGCCAAGGAGGCGGCGCTGGCCCAGATCGGCGCGGGCGCCGACGTCCTGTACGCGGAGCGCTCTGGTGTCATCGAGGCGGCGACCGAGCAGGGCGTCCTCGCCATCGGCAACATGTCGGACCAGTCGGCCGAGGGCCCGGAGTCGGTCATTACCAGCGTCACCTGGGACATGGTGCCCACGGTCGACTATGTGGTGGACCAGGTCCTCGCGGGCTCCTACACCAGCCAGGACCTGAAGGACTTCAGCATGGTCGCCAAGGGTGGCGCGGCGCTGGCACCCATCAACACCGCTCTCGTTGCCGGACGACCGGGTATCTGCCCGCCGGCCGCTGATGCGAGTCCGGCCATGAGCGCCGCACCGTGCACCGGCCAGGATGTCATCGACGCGGTCATGGCCAAGGAGGCCGACATCGTGTCGGGCATCGTTCGAGTGGATATCAACGAGTCCCAGCCGGCCGGTTCCACGGTCGTCCAGCAGTAGTCGCCGACGCGGCCGGAGCGGGGACCGTTCCGGCCGTTCCACGATCCGAGGGGTCCCCGGCGGTGGAGCTGCGGGACATCACCAAGCGGTTCGGCGACCTCGTCGCGAACGACCACGTCACGCTAGACGTGCGGGCCGGCGAGGTCCATGCCCTGCTGGGCGAGAACGGGGCCGGCAAGACGACCCTGATGCGCATCCTCTACGGGCTGACCGTGGCGGACAGCGGCACCATCACGGTGGCCGGCAGGCGGGTCGCGATGCGTTCCCCGCGCGATGCCATCGGTGCTGGCGTGGGCATGGTCACGCAGCATGTCTCGCTCGTGACACCCATGACCGTTGCCGAGAACCTTGCCCTCGGCAGGGTCCATGGCATCCGCCTGGACATGGACGGTGTCCGGACGCGCGTCGCAGCCGCGTCCGCAGCAGCAGATATCGCGGTGGATCCCGATGCACGGGTCAGCGACCTGTCGGTCGGCCAGCAGCAGCGGGTGGAGATCCTCAAGGCGCTGTCGCGGGACTGCCGGGTGCTCATCATGGATGAGCCGACCGCAGTCCTGGTCCCCCAGGA
>JBBSOS010000338.1:0-3153 GCA_038259505.1 Candidatus Limnocylindrales bacterium
CCGCGCGGATCCCGGCACCATCAGCGGAAGGGCACGCGACGGATAGGTGACCGCAGCCATCAGGACCGCAAGCGCCACCAGCTCGACGCTCATGGCAGCCCCTCCGCCCCATCATGTGCCGACGCGATGGCGATGGCGGCGGCGCTCTCGGGCACCAGCAGCGCGACGGCTGGACCGATCAGGCCGCCGGTGACGACGCCAACGGGTGGACCCGCCACGAGCGCGACGCCGACGCCGACGACCACCCCGACGATCGCGGCGACCGCCGCCCGGCGATCGACCACCAGGGACATGGCCAGCCCGGCCATGGCTGCCGGGAAGACGACATCGAGGCCGAGCGTGGTCGGCTGCGGGAGCAGTTGCCCGAACAGCATGCCCACCATGGTCGCTGCGATCCAGGGCACGAACGTGAAGCCTGCCGCGATGAAGTACATGCCTCGGTCATGACGGCCGAGGGCCCGGAACGCGGGCATCGCCAGCGCGAATGCCTCGTCGGTGAGGATGTACGCTGACGCAGCCCGCTCCCGTCTCGACCGCCCGGCGAACCAGGGTGCCAGCGACGCCGAGTAGAGCAGGTGGCGGGCGTTGAGGATCGCGGTCAGCGCGATGATGCCCAGCCAACTGTCGCCCTGTGCGAGCAGGCCCAGCGCGGCGAACTGGGCGGCACCGGCGAACGCGATGGCACTCATGGCGAGTCCCTCGATGAGCGACAGGCCGGCCTGGCGCGCAGCCAGGCCGTAGACGAGGGCGAACGCGATCACCGATACGGCGATGCCGATGCCGTCGCTGACCAGACGTCGCCGGACCGCCACAACGTCGCCCGAGCCGGGCGGCGGTCCCCCGGAAGCCGTGGCCACCGGTACCGGCCCGGTGTGGGGCATCGTCACGCCTCGCGTCCTGTCGGGCCCGGTGTCAGGCGTCCCGAGCCCGGTGTTGGGAGTCGACCGGTATGATCGCTCCATGCTCTCTGAGTCCACCGTCTACGAGGTTCTACGTCGCGTCCAGGAGCCGGAGCTCGGACGCGATATCGTGACACTCGATATGGTCAAGGGGGTGACCATCGAGGACGGTCGTGTCGACCTGACCATCGAGCTCACCACCCCAGCGTGTCCCATGAAGGATGAGATCGAACGGGATGTCCGTTCCGTCCTGACCGAGGCGGGTGCCTCGGGCGTGGGCATCACCTGGGGTGCCATGGTCCGCCGCGCCAGCACCAGCACGGGTCCATCGATGGTGCCCGGCGTCAAGAACCTCATCGCGGTGGCATCCGGCAAGGGTGGCGTGGGCAAGAGCACCGTGTCGACCAACCTCGCGGTCGCGCTCGCGCTCGACGGTGCCAAGGTGGGTCTCCTGGACGCGGACATCACGGGCCCCAACATCCCGCTCATGATGGGCCTCGATGGCGCGCCAGCAGCCAGCGCCGGCGGCAAGATCGTGCCCCTGGAACGATACGGCGTCAAGGTCATCTCCATCCAGTTCTTCGTGCCCCAGGGTCAGCCCATCGTGTGGCGAGGTCCCCTCGTCGGTGGTGCCATCCAGCAGTTCCTCCGGGACGTGGACTGGGGAGACCTCGACTACCTCGTCATCGACCTGCCGCCCGGGACCTCGGATGCGCAGCTCACGTTGGCCCAGGCAGTGCCCATCAGCGGTGCCGTGCTCGTGACCACACCCCAGGACGTGGCCCTGCTGGACGTGGACAAGGCGCTCGCGATGTTCCGTCGCCTGTCCGTGCCGGTCATCGGCCTGGTCGAGAACATGAGCGCGTTCATCTGTCCGCATTGCGGGGACGCAACGGAGATCTTCGGTCGCGGCGGCGGCGAACGATTCTGCCGAGAGCAGGAGCTCGAGTTCCTGGGAGCGATCCCGCTCGACGTCAAGGTGCGTCAGGGCGCGGACGCGGGCATCCCCGCGGTGGCCCAGCGGGAACCGGGCGCTGCCGCGCAGGTCCTCCAGTCGCTCGCTCGCACTGTGGCGGCTCGGATGAGCGTCCGCGCGGCCCGACAGGCACCGGTCCTGAGCATCAGCTGATCCAGTTCGCTGCGCCCCCGCAGCCGCGCGGCTGCCGACAGCGACCCGCCGTCCCCGGATGTGCGCGCGCCCCCGCACCGCCTGTCATCCAGGGCTGCGTCGACGCATCGCGCGCAGGCGTGGCGGTTCTGGTACATGATGCGTTCGCGGTCGGCACGGGTCCTCCACGGACGACGGTCGATCAGCCCTCATACCCAGCCCGCGCGACACGTCCGGCAGTCTGCCGTGGCGGCTGGTCGTACCGCGCGACCCAAACCGTACTGGCGCTCGTCGCCGTGTCACATCCGGAGAGGTCGCAGATCAGATGCGTCTACGCTCGCGTGGCATCCACCGTCCCATCGTTGCGATCGCCCTTGCGGCGATCGCTGCGTCGTCGCTGGGCGCGACATCGGTCATGGCTCAGACCGCCACCCCCAGTCCGGGCGCGCCGCCCTCGGTGCTGACCGTCACCTCCACGTATCCGTCCATCACGGTCGATCCTGGCGGCACCGCCAAGTTTCCGCTGTCGGTGACCTCGCCCGGCGTCGAACGTGTCGACCTCAGCGTGTCGGATACCCCGGATGGGTACACCAGCACCCTCAAGGGCGGCGGTCTCATCGTCAGCAGCGTCACGACCACGGGCACGAGCGCGTCGCCGCCCCTCGAGTTGGACGTCAAGGTGCCGGAGGGCACCACGCCCGGCACCTCGACCGTCACGGTCCATGCCAAGTCGCCGAGCGGCGCCGCGGACCTGGCGCTCGACGTCGTCGTCGCGGACACTTCCGGCGGTGACGTCTCGCTCACCTCGGATGTCCCTGGCCAGCGAGGCAGCTCGACCACGACCTTCACGTTCAACCTGCGCCTCAGCAACGATACGGCGCAGGAACTCACGTTCACCTTCGACGGGACCGGTCCGGACGGCTGGAACGTCACCGTGCAGCCCAGCAGCCAGGCGCAGGCGGCCAGCGTCGTGGTCGGTGCGGGCGACACCGAGAACCTCACGGCCACAGTCAAACCGGCCATCGATGCCACCGCGGGTGACTTTCCCATCACGGTGACGGCGACGTCCGGTGACTACTCGGCCGAGGCGCAGCTGGTGGTGGAGATCACGGGCACGTACTCCATGGTCATGACGCCGGCCACCGG
>JBBSOS010000339.1:0-3141 GCA_038259505.1 Candidatus Limnocylindrales bacterium
CTCGATCCTCGGTAATCAGTACGTCCAGGTCGCCACCCAGGCGATCATCGTCTACATCATCCTGGTGTGGCTGCTGACCGCTTTCTGGGCGTTCCGGGACATGCAGCATCGGACCACGAACCCGGTCGCGCCATACCTCGCCGCGGGTCTCATCGTCGCATTCACGCCCTTCCTGTTCCTGTTCGCGGTCCTGCTGTACCGGATCATCCGACCCCGGGAGACTGTCTCGGAGTCGAATGAACGCGCACTCGCGGAAGAGGCGATCCTGGCGGAGATCGAATCGCGACCCCACTGCGCGAATTGTTCGCGCGCCGTGGAAGAGGAATGGATCATCTGCCCGACCTGCCGCAACCGACTCCGGCGCGTGTGCCCCAATTGCAGCCGACTGGTCGAGCTCGACTGGACCTTGTGTGCGTGGTGCGGCAAGGACTTCGAGCGTCCAGAGGTCGTGGCACCGGCCTACATGCCCGGCCCGCAACCGCAAGCGCAACTGGGTGGCCAGCCGATGCCGCTCCAGGTGGATGGCCCGCAGCGTCAGGCGCTCGGCCCCAGCATGATGGGACCCGAGATGACCCCGGCCCGGGAGCGCTGACCGGGTCCTGCCCCGCCCGTGGCGACCGAACCGGATGAGCTTCCCCAGGACGCGCCGCCCAGCGGCCCACCGGGTGGACGCATCTTCACCCTTGACGGCCGACCCGTGCCGTCCCTCTACCTCGCGTCCTGGCTGTTCGGTATCGGTGGCCTTGCTGCACTGCTGATCGCGACCCAGGCGCAGCCGTCGACCGGCCGCTCGGTGATGTCCCTGGCTGGCATCGTGGCTCTCGGTGTCGGGCTCGCGTCGGGTGCCGGGTACCAGGTCGTGGCGCGCGCTGACCGCCGGCCGGATCGATATCACGGTCCATCACCCGTGCTGCTCTTCGGGCTGGTCCTGGTGGTCAGCACGCTCGCGTCGGCGGTCCTGGGTGCGGTCGACCTTGTCGATCCGGATCGGCCGTTCGGCTTCCTGTTCGGGTTGCTGGTGGTCGGGCTCGTCTACCTGATGTGTATCGAGCTGTTCGTCGTCCGTGCCGGGGCGCTGTCGTGGACGGACATGCGCTGGCCCAAGCGGGGGCCGGGCATGGTCCGGTCCGCACTGCGGGACACCGGCATCGCGATCCTGGTCATGGTCCCGGTCACCTTCGGCGTCCTCCTCTGGGGAGGGCTGCTCGCCAGCATCCTGCAGGTGACGGCACCCGAGACGCTGCCCGTCGCCCACGGATCCACCGAGGCGCTCGCGGTCGTGCTGGCCGCGGCCGTCGTCGCGCCCATCGGCGAGGAGGCATTCTTCCGTGGCTTCGCGCTCAGCGCCTGGCTGCGCGACCTTGGCGAGCGACCAGCGCTCGTCCGGAGCGCTCTGTTCTTCGCCATCGTCCACATCCTCAACATCCGGGTCACGGCGGAACAGGCCAGCGAAGGGGTCGGCCAGGCCATCCTGCAGTTCGCGGTGATCCTGCCCCTGGGTGTCGTCCTCGGCTGGCTGTTCCTGCGTCGGGGCATCGTCGCGTCGATCGCTGGCCACGTGGCCTACAACGGCACGCTGCTGGCGCTGCTGGCCATCTCGAGGGCCGCCGCGCCCGGGGGGTAGCCTGCCGGGTTGTCCCCAAAGTCACGGGCAAGTGACGGGCAAGTCCCCGCGAAGGCCCGATCCCTACCATGCGTCATGCATCCGGGTCCGGAGGGCGGGGGAATCGGCGGGCTCCGTCGTTCGGACCCGGATGCATGAGATCCCGACCCGCCGGTCGTCGACCGCCTGGTGTCCGGAGGCATCCATGGACCATCTGCCCGCTCGCCGCTCCGTGCGTGAGCTGCCCAGCACCGAACGACCACGTGAGCGTCTGGAGCATCGGGGAGCCGCCGGTCTCAGTGCCCCGGAACTCATCGGCCTGGTCTGGGCGAGCGGCACCAGGCAGGCGAGCGCCCTCTCCATGGCGGAGGAGGCACTCATCCGACATGATGGCCTGGCCGGATTGTCGCTCGCAGGACCGGCGGAACTGCGGACCCTGCGGGGCGTGGGACCGGTTCGAGCGGCACAGTTGACGGCCGCCTTCGAGCTTGGACGCCGGGCGCTTGCCGACTGGCCGACGGGCCGCTGGTCGATCAGGGCACCGCGCGACCTCGCCGACCGGCTCCTGCCCGAGATGGGCCGCCTGGAACGGGAGGAACTGCGCGTCGTGCTGCTGTCCTCGAGGAACACGGTGCTGTCCATCGAGCGCGTGTACCAGGGCAATGTCTCGGCTGCGCTGGTGCGTGTCGGTGAGCTGTTCCGGGACGCCGTGCGCCGGCACGCCGCGGGGATCATCATCGTTCACAACCATCCATCGGGTGACCCGACGCCGAGTCCTGACGACCTGCACCTCACGGCGGAGACGGTGGCCGCGGGTCGATTGCTCGATGTGCCGGTGCTCGATCACCTGATCATCGGGCACGACGCGTTCGTCAGCCTCCGCGATCGTGGCGTCACGTTCGATCGACCGGGGGGTGCCTGAGCCATCGGCCGCCGATACGCCCGCGGACCTCGTTCGGGGAGGTCCGGAGGTCGCCGGTATACTCCCGGGGCGCTCCGTCCGGTCCCGCGGCGATCCTGGGACACGTCCCCCACTCGATGGCCCAGGCGCCTGCCCGATAACTTCCCAGAGGGGTCCACCCCGCATCATGTTCGACGCATTCCTTGGCCGGTTCTCACGGGACATCGGTATCGATCTCGGGACCGCCAACACGCTGGTGCATGTCCGCGGCCGCGGCATCGTCATCAGCGAGCCCAGCGTCGTGGCCATCGACGCACGCACCAAGAAGGTGCTCGAGGTCGGCGCAGAGGCCAAGCGCATGGTCGGCCGCACGCCGGCCAGCATCATCGCCGTCCGGCCGCTCCGGGACGGCGTCATCAGCGACTTCGACGTGACCGAGCAGATGATCAAGTACTTCGTCCAGAAGGTGCACGATCGGGTGGGGCTCATCCCGCGGCCGCGGATGCTGCTGGGCATCCCGTCGGGCGTCACGGAGGTCGAGAAGCGGGCCGTGCGCGACGCCGCACTCAACGCGGGAGCACGCTGGGCACGGCTCATCGAGGAGCCCATGGCCGCCGCGATCGGGGCCGGCCTGCCC
>JBBSOS010000340.1:0-3127 GCA_038259505.1 Candidatus Limnocylindrales bacterium
ACCCAGTCCTCGCGACGCACCGGGCGTCGCGACCCTGATATCGGTCCGATCCGTCCCGCCTGCACGCTGCTCAGCCAGTGGCGCCGGCCCCCGCGAGGGCGTCACGCTCCGCTGAGTCTCGTGTCACCGGCGATGGACAGGACCGTCGCGAGGTGGCACATGCTGTACCTGAGCCAGGCGCTCGGGCGGCCGGTGCTCGACCGCCATGCGGAGCCCATCGGCAAGGTCGCCGATCTCATCGTGGCCATCGAGGGCCGGTACCCGCCCGTGACCGGTCTCGTCGTGTCGACGGGCAGGCGCCGCATCTTCCTGCCCTGGAGCGATGTGCGGTCCTTCGGACGCGATGGTGCCACGCTGTCCGCGCATCGGATCGACATCGAACGCTTCGTCCAGCGTCCCAATGAACTGGGCCTTGCCGCCGACCTCCAGGACAAGCAGATCGTGGACATCGACGGCCGCAAGGTCGTACGTGTCAACGACCTGCGCCTCGACGATATCGATGGCCGCCTGCACCTGGTGGCCGTGGACGTGGGAGCGACCGGTATCGCGCGCCGGCTGGGCGTCGAAGGAACGTTCGTCCGCCTGGCCGCCCGCCTCCACCTGCCGGAGATGGAGCGCTACATCGACTGGGAGGATGTCGACCCGGTCGAGACCTCCATCGCATCCATCCGGCTGCGCGTCCCCCACGGGGGACTCCGCGCACTCCATCCGGTCGACCTCGCGACCATCATCGACCAACTTGCGCCTCGTGATCGCGCGGGTGTGCTCGCGTCGCTCGACGACGAGCAGGTCGCCGACACCATCGAGGTGATGGATCCCGATACCCAGGTGGAGGTGCTCGAGGACCTTGCACCGGAGCGGGCGGCGGACATCCTCGAGGAGATGAGCCCGGACGATGCGGCCGACCTCGTGGCCGACCTGTCGGCCGAGGCACGCGCCGAGATCCTGCCGCTCATGGAACCCGACGAAGCTGACGAGCTGGGGGAGCTGCTCGCCTACCCCGAGGACTCGGCCGGCGGCATCATGACCACGGAGTTCATCGCCGTCTCCGAGGAGCTCACGGCGGCCGAGACCATCGAGCGACTGCGGGAGCTGGAGCCGGACGCCGAGACCATCTACTACCTCTATGTGACCGACCCGGACGGGCGACTGGCCGGCGTGCTGTCATTGCGCGATCTCATCGTCTCCCGCCCCGATGCTCGATTGCAAAGCTTCATGATCCGGGAACCGGTCGTCGTCAGCACCCGGACCCCGGGCGCCGAGGTGGCCTCCCTCATCGCCCGCTACGACCTGCTGGCGGTGCCGGTCGTTGGTGACGATGGTCGGCTGGAGGGCATCGTGACGGTCGACGATGCCATCGACACCGTGCTGCCCATGACCTGGAAGCGCCGCCTGCCGCGCGTATTCGGTCGCTCGGGGACCTGACATGCGGCTCCATCGAGGCAGTCGGAATGACGCGCCCGGCGGTGCGAGCGGGCCACCTCCGTCCTCGCCCGGCGGTGCGAGCGGGCCACCTCCGTCCTCGCCCGTCAGTCCGGTACGCCGCGCTCGACCGCGGGTGTTGCCCGGCATCCGGTTGGGTCCCCTGCCCCGCATCAGGTCGGCGCGCGTGCCCCGACCCCGGGCACCCGCCCGGCTGCGCCGATTGGCTCCATTCCTGGCCGTTCTGGGGCCAGGCCTCATCGCGGGTGTCGCGGGCAACGACGCAGGCGGCATCACCACGTATTCGGTCATGGGAGCCACGACTGGATATGCCCTCCTGTGGCTCTTCCCCATCACTGCCGTCGTCCTGGGAGTGGTCCAGGAGATGGCAGCTCGACTCGGCACGGTCTCCGGCCAGGGTCTCTCGGATCTCATCCGCGATCGGTTCGGGGTGCGCTGGACGCTGCTCGCGATGGCCGTCCTGCTGCTGGCCAACCTGGCCAACACCGTGGCCGAGTTCGCAGGCGCGTCCGCCGCGCTCGGCCTGTTCGGGGTGCCCACGGTGATCACCGTCCCCGCGATGGCGGCCGGGTTGTGGCTCGTCGTCATGTACGCGAGCTATCGGCGGCTGGAGAAGCTGTTCCTGCTGCTCAGCCTGGTCTTCGTGACGTATGTGGCGGCGGCGGTGCTCGCGCGTCCCGACTGGAGCGGCGTGGCCCAGGGGTTGACACATCCGTCGCTGAGCGTGCCGGGCATGGACACGGCCGAGGTCCTGCTGCTCGCCGTCGCGGTGGTCGGTACCACTGTCACGCCGTACATGCAGTTCTACCTCCAGTCTGCTGTCGCGGAGAAGGGCATCGGCGTGGAGGACCTCGCCTACGAGCGCGCGGACGCCGTGGTGGGGTCGGTCTGGACCAACGCCATCGCGTTCTGCATCGTGCTGGCGACCGCGGCCACGCTGTTCGGCAGTGGCATCGTGCTCCGCGATGCAGCCGATGCCGCGTCGGCGCTGCGTCCGGTCGCGGGCGATCTCTCCACCGTGATGTTCGGCGTCGGCCTGTTCGGGGCCAGCATGCTCGCGGCGGTGATCATGCCCGTGAGCACGGCCTTCGTCATATGTGAGGCGTTCGGCTGGGAATCGGGCGTCGGCAAGCCGGTTCGGGAGGCGCCGGCGTTCTTTGGCCTGTTCACCTTCGTGCTGCTCGTTGGCGCTATCGTGACCCTCATCCCGGGCCTCGACCTCATCGCGGTCATCGTCGGCAGCCAGTATCTCCAGGGCCTGCTGCTGCCGGTCGTCCTGGTGTTCATGCTCGTGTTGGTCAACGACCGACGCACCATGGGTGCGCACGCCAACGGCCGGACCCTCAACCTGCTGGGCATCGCGAGCGTCGCGCTGGTCATCGTCCTCGACGTCGCGCTCCTGGGCAGCAGCATCCTGGGCGCGCTGGGCGTCCAACTGAACTGATGCCCCGCAGCCTGGTCCGCTGGCGCGCAGGGCCTCGGGCTCCCGCGCAGGGCCTCGGGCGCGCAGGGCGCCCGGGCGCGCAGGGCCCCAAGCGCGCAGGGCGCGCAGGGCGCCGACCATGACAGATGTCTGCCGGAGCGACCATAGGCGCGGCACCGGCAGCGTCGGGAGCGGACAGCGCCAGTCAGCACCCGTCATCCGAGGGTGGACCGGCCCAGGTGATCCTTGATCGGGGCGCGG
>JBBSOS010000341.1:0-3118 GCA_038259505.1 Candidatus Limnocylindrales bacterium
AGCCGTACACCCACAGGAACAGCGACGCGACATCCGCGTCGCTCGAGCCGCCCGCGATGGCCTGGGCGATTATCCACAGCCAGCCGATGAGGCCTACGGCGCGGAGCCCCAGCCGGAGCCATCGGGGCACCAGCCGGACACGACCCGGTGGCGGCAGGCGGGGCGGTCCCGGATCGCTCGCTGCCATGACCAGGAAGGAACCGGCCACCGCGATCGCGGCACCCGCGAGATACGCCACGAACGGCAGCGGCGAATCGACCTTGCCGGTGATGCTGTGAGCGCTCGCCAAGCCAGGAAGGAGGGTCGCAACAAGGGCCGCGACCGAAGCCACAGATACCGGACGCAGCATCCCGGCGCGACCCATCCGTCCGTTCCATCTCGGCACGACCCGAGCGTACCAGCGACTCGCCACGACCGCTGGATCGCATCTTGGGCGCGCCACCGCATCATCGGATCCCATGATCGATCGATACACAGCCACTTTGTCGTACCATGCCCGAACGACACGTCATCACATGCACACTGAGGGAAACGATATGGCCCGCTTTCGAAAGGTCGATGCGTCAGTGCTGGAACAGGAGAAGCAGCGTCCGGTCGGCCGCCAGCCAAGCCCGGAGCAACTCGCGCTGATCAACAAGATCAAGACGATCACCGATGAATCGGTCGTCTATGAAGTGATCCTGGAGCCGAACGAAAAGCCCCTGACGGTGCGTCAGCAATTGCTGCGTGCCTCGAAGTCAGCCGAGGTGGATATCGTCATCCGAAAGTCCGAGAAGGGCTTCTACATCGCCAAGGAGACCCCGGGGCGCAAGTCGAAGCGCGGCCGCAAGCCCGCCAGCGCGAGCGCCTGAGCGCGTCGCTCGCGCGCCCGAGCGCCTCTCTCGCGCGTGCCGTCGTCCGGCCGCATGTCGCCGTCGCCAGGCGTCACCATCCAGCTCTTCGGTCGGCGCGATTCACGAACCACGCAACGCGCCCTCCGATTCTTCAAGGAGCGGCGCATCCCGGTGAGCATGGTCGACCTGGCGGTCCGGCCACCGGCACCGACGGAGTTGCGACGGTTCGCCCAGAAGCTCGGCGTTCGGGCGCTGCTGGACACGGAGTGCCAGGCGTACCGGGATGCCGGATTGGCGTATCTGCGGATGGACGACGTCGAGGTCTTCGACCGCCTCCTGGCTGACCCCCGTTTGCTGCAGCTCCCACTCGGTCGCTTTGGCGACCAGTTCACCGCCGGCGTCGACGAGGCGACCTGGAAGTCCTGGCGCCCAACCTGACCTGAGCCGCCCGCCTGACCTGAGCCGCCGACGCGTCGACCTGCGGTACCCTTCGCGAATGCTCATCAGCGTCATCGGGGCCGGCTATGTCGGGCTCGTCACAGCCGCCTGCCTGGCCCACCTGGGCAACGATGTCCGCGTCGTGGATATCGATGCCGCACGCGTCGATCGACTCCGGGCGGGCGATGTCCCGATCCGGGAGCCGGGACTCGATGAGCTGATCGGCCAGGGGCTCGCCAACGGACGCCTGAGCTTCCACGCCGATACCGCCGCCACCCACGGCTCGGCGCTGGTCATCGTGGCCGTGGGCACGCTCGACCGGGCCGGGGAGTGGACGGTCGAACTCGTGGAACGCGCCGTCACCGGCCTCGCCCGTGACGTGGCAGCGCCACGCCACCTGGTCATCCGCAGCACCCTCATGCCCGGCAGCGCGCTCCGGCTGGCGGGCATCGCGTCCGCCATCGATCAACAGATGCGCGTGTGCTTCAACCCCGAGTTCACACGCGAGGCGAACGCGGTCCGCGACTTCCTGGAGCCTGATCGCGTCGTGGTCGGCGCGGGACCGGACGCTGATGCGCTGGTCGCGGAACTCCACCAACTGTATGGCCCGATGGGCAGGCCCATCATGGACACCGACCTCACCAGCGCCGAGACCATCAAGCTCGCCTCGAACGTGTTCCTGGCTGCCAAGATCAGCTTCGCCAACGAGCTCGCGCGGCTGTGTGCCGCGACCGGTGCCGATGTCCAGGACGTCGTCGATGGCATGGGCCTCGATGCCCGTATCGGACGCGCATTCCTGTCACCCGGACCTGGCTTCGGTGGCTCCTGCTTCCCGTCGCAGGTACGGGCACTGCCTGAGCTCGCCGGTCGGTACGGTGTGCACACCCCGCTCATCGCGGCGGTCGCGCCCTCCAACCAGGAACAGGCGGTCTGGATCGTGGACCGCCTCGAACAGGTCCAGGACGGGTCCGTCGCCGGGACCCGGGTCGGCTTGCTCGGCCTGACGTTCAAGGCCGGCACCGATGACCTGCGCGAGTCGCCAGCGCTGCGCCTTGCCGAGGTGCTCGTCGCCCGTGGCGCGCACGTCGTGGCCTTCGACCCCATCGCGACGCGCGCAGGCATCGCCCAACTGGGTCGTGCCGGAGTGGTCGTTGAGGAGGCGGCGACAGCCGAGGCGGTCGCCGCCGACGCGGATGCGATCGTGGTCGGCACCGAGTGGCCCGAGTTCGGTCACCTCGATTGGGCGGCCATGGCGAGCACGATGCGCGGCCGGGTCATCGCCGATGCACGTCGGATCGTTGACATGGAGGCGGCTCGTGCCGCGGGCCTGACAGTGATCTCACTGGGCGTGGAGCATGCAGCCAGCGGCGTGACGGCGGCCGTGCCTCGCGTCGCGGTCCCGGTGGGCGCGCCCGCAGCCGTCTGACACGCGTCTCCTCCGGCGGCCTCATCCTGGGTGGCGCCTCGCCACGGCCCGTCGCGCTGGACGGCGGGATCATCGGACCGCGTGTCCCGGACTCGGCAAGCGCTGACCAAGGACACTGGCCGGACCCTTCGAGGCACCTTCTATCGGGATGACCCAGGGTTGCGTCTCCGGCACTACGGTCTCGACGGCAGGCGTCGAGCCATCGCCGACGCAGGCCCACAGCTCGCGACGCAATGCCGGGTCATGGTCGCCCGTGGCGTATTCCATCAGGCGGCCCACGCTCGCACGGACGTCCCTCGGAGGCATGTCCGAGACGGCACGCAGGACCTTGGGCGTGGTCGTCGGCTGGACGTGCTCGGCGTCGTAGAACAGCTCCTCGTGGATCTTCTCGCCGGGCCGCAGGCCGATGTATTCGATGGGC
>JBBSOS010000342.1:0-3105 GCA_038259505.1 Candidatus Limnocylindrales bacterium
GCGACGTCGGTCGCGACGAGAGCGCTGCGGCCGCAGGTGGCGGTGCTCATGGCCGCAGCCTTCAACTTCATCGGCGCCTTCGCCGGAACCGCCGTGGCCAAGACCATCGGCTCGGGTCTGGTCGACGAGGCATCCACCACCCAGGCGATCGTGGCTGCGGCCCTCATCGGTGCCATCGTCTGGAACCTCATCACGTGGTGGTACTCGCTGCCCAGCTCATCGAGCCACGCGCTGATCGGAGGTCTGCTGGGTGCGACCACCATCGCTGCCGGCGTGGGCGCGCTCAACGTGCAGGGGATCGTGGACAAGGTGCTCATCCCGATGGTCACCTCACCCCTCCTCGGGTTCGTTGGTGCGCTGCTGCTGATGGCGGCCATCGCGCGACTCTTCCGGCACACCGAGCGGAAGCCGATGGCCCATCGGTTCCGGAGACTGCAGGTCGGCTCGGCCGCGTTCATGGCGTTCGCGCACGGCTCCAACGACGCCCAGAAGACCATGGGCATCGTGACGCTCGCGCTGTTCTCCTCGGGCGTCATCTCGAGCATCGAGGTGCCCGTGTGGGTGATCGTCATCGCGGCCACTGCTCTGTCGCTGGGCACCGCCATCGGGGGCTGGCGCATCATGAAGACGATGGGCCAGCGGGTCGTGGAGCTTGAGCCTGTGCATGGCTTCGCGGCCGAGACGACCGCCGCGACCGTGCTCTTCGGCACCGCCCACTTCGGCATGCCCGTCTCCACGACCCACGTGATCTCCAGCGCCATCATGGGCGTCGGCACCAGCCAGGGGATCCGGCACGTCCGGTGGGGCGTGGCCCGCGATATCCTCGCCGCGTGGCTGTTGACGTTGCCGGCAGCTGCCCTCTTCGGTGCCATCGCATGGTTGCTCATCCATACCGTCGGGCTCGTCCCGTGATCGCGTCAGGAGCCTGAGATGTCACCCCTTCGACTGATGCCCCGGGACGAGCGATTCTTCGAGTTGTTCGTGGCCGATGGAGAGAACCTGCTCGCCGCCGCCCGGGCGCTCGAGGTCATGCTCGCGGACTACGACCATATCGAGGAGCGGGTCGATGTCATCCGGGCCCTGGAGCACGAGGGTGACGAGATCGACGCTCAGCTCGCCGACAAGATCGAACGGGCATTCATCACCCCGTTCGACCGGGAAGACATCCACGAACTGGCCGCTCGACTCGATGATGTCGTGGACGGCATCCAGGAGATCGCGGAGACCTTCCTGCTGTACGGCATCGTGCGACCCACGGCGGACGCCCAGGGGCTGGCCCGGATCCTCGCTGCGCAGGCCGAGCACCTCCTCGACGTGCTCCGCAAGCTTGAGTCGATGCAGGGCGTCGAGGCACCCCTGAAGGCGATCCATGAGCTGGAGAACCAAGCCGATGGCATGTCGCGGGCAGCCATCGCCGGGCTGTTCCAGGGCACGCCCGACGCGCTCGAAGTCATCAAGTGGCGGGATGTGTACAACTACCTGGAAGAGGCCATCGACGCTGCAGAGGACACGGGCGAGATCATCGAGCGCATGGTGCACAAGGCGACGTAGCCGAGTTCGCGCACCGTCTGGGCCGCCGCCGGCGGATCGCGGTGCGGTGCGGGGCGGTCCGGACGCGACCTATGACGAGCACGATGGGCCCATTGGCGGATGGTTCTCGAGATGCGCATCCGCCACGATGCCAGGCATGCGCTCCACACTGCCCCGACGCCTGCCTCGACCTGCTGTCGCGATGGCCCTGGCGGCCGGCCTGGTACTGGCTGCCGGAGTCCCGACCGAGGCGGCGGTACGCATCCCGGGCGCCCCGAAGTGCAGTGTCTTCCCCGCGACCAACGTCTGGAACAAGCGGGTCGACTCGTTGCCTGTGCGAAGTGATTCAGCCCTGCTGACCGCTTCCATCGGACTGGATGCGCCACTGCACCCGGACTTCGGCTCGTACAGTGGCTACGGCATCCCCTGGAACGTGGTCTCGTCTTCGACTCACCGCCGCACGGTGACCTTCCAGTGGCCGGGCGAATCTGACAAGGTCAAGTACCCCATCCCGTCGCCGCCGCGCATCGAGGGCGGCAGCGACCGGCATCTCCTGATGATCGACAAGTCGGCCTGCAAGCTGTACGAGTTGTTCGCAGCGCGCAAGACCAGCTCAGGGGCCTGGAAGGCAGGGTCCGGCGCCGTCTGGGACCTGCGCTCCAACAAGTTGCGGCCGGCCGGGTGGACCAGCGCCGACGCCGCGGGTCTGCCCATCCTGCCCGGTCTGGTGCGGTACGACGAGGTCGCTGCCGGAGCCATCCGACATGCGCTCCGCTTCACGGCTCCTTCGACCAGGACCTCGTACGTCTACCCGGCACGCCACCAGGCCGGCGACTCGGCCGCACCATCGCTGCCGCCCATGGGCCTCCGTGTGCGACTCAAGGCTTCGGTCGACATCAGCGGGTTCCCGAGCGAGGCGCGCGTTGTCCTCACAGCACTCAAGCGCTACGGCATGATCCTCGCGGACAACGGTTCGCCGTGGTACGTCACCGGTGCCCCGGATCCGCATTGGGACGACGATGCCATGCACACCCTGCACCGACTGCACGGGTCCGACTTCGAGGTCGTGGATACCGGTTCGCTCCGTAACGGCTGACGTTCTGGGGTTCGCAGCGCTTCAGGCTTCATCGAGCCGAAGCAGATACCCCACGCGCCGAATCGTCTGGAGAACCCGCGGTCGGGCCGAGTCGTCCTCGATGTGACCTCGCAACCAGTGGACGTGCACGTCCACTGGTTGTGGGTCTCGCCCGCGAAATAGCCGTGCTGCGGCGGATCATCCGATGCGCAGCCAGGTCCACCCTGACGGAGCCGAGACGGAGTTCGGGTGCCGGCAGAACGGGGAGCGCGGCTGCCTCGGCCCCCTCCTGCCGAGGCAGGTGGGGGCGGACGCGAGCCTGCAGCTCCCGCCGGCAGAACGCTTGGTCAGGTAGTCGTCCGCACCAACCTCGAGTCCCACGACCTTGTCGCCTCGGAGTCGAGCGCGGCGAGCATGATCATGGGTACCGGGGACTCGCGTCGCAGGATCCGACCGACCTCCATGCCCGACAGCCCGGGGAGCATCAGGTCCAGCAGCAC
>JBBSOS010000343.1:0-3095 GCA_038259505.1 Candidatus Limnocylindrales bacterium
CGAATATAGATGCTACGATGCGGGCATGTCAACCACAACGGCACAGGAGGCCCCGGATCGCGAGCCGCTCAGCGACGGGGCCCTGGAGGTCAGCAAGCTGTTGGTCGAGGTCCTCCAGATCGGAGTGCCTGGCCGACGATCCAGGCAGCCGGCCGCCGACGCCCATGTCGCGTTGTCCCCGCATGCCATCCGGGCCGCCATCCACACCTACCAGCACGGTTCGGTCACCATCGGACAGCTCGCTCGGGGACTGGGGGTCTCGCAGGGTTGGGCGAGCCGGATGGTCGAGGACATGGTGCGCAGCGGCCATCTGGAGCGCGAGCGCGACGCCGACGATCGCCGGGTCTACCGGGTGCGGCTCTCGCCGACCGCCGTCGAGGCGGTCGAACATGCCTATCGCTGGCGCGGTGACGCGGTCGAAGCCGCGCTCTCAGGCCTGACGCCCGAGCAGCGCAAGGGGGTCCCGATCTTCCTGCGCGGGTTCGTCGACGGTATCCGCAGGGGTACCTGACCGCCCATCGGAATGATCCGGATCGTGGCGGTCGACAGACCCTGCCCAGCCCGGCTGGTTCGCGCCGTGGCATGGATGGCGCCACGCGAGCATCATTCAGGGCCAAGGCGTCTTGCCGGAACGTTCGGGTGATCAGGTGCGCAGATCCTCCGCCGCCATCGCATCGCTGCACGTCCCATTCCTGCTGGCGTTGTTCGTCATGGCCCTCGGTGCGCTCGGCGCGCCCGGAAATACCACCGTGGCCCAGTCGACTGGCGCCACCGTGGCCCAGCCGAGTGGCACCACCGTGGCCCAGCCGACGTGCACCACGGAGGCCGAGCCCAACGACCAGCCTGATACGGCGGTCGCCGTCGCTGGGCCCGCGTGCCTCATGGGATCGCTGCCGGACGGCGATGCGCAGGACACCTGGGTCTGGACGGTCGGGGAGTCCGATGCCGCCCACACGTGGTCGTTCGGCCTCACGGGTGTCGCCGGCACGATGACCGCGGTCAAGCTGATCCCCGTCACATCCGCGCCCGGTGTCACGCCCATCGTGTGGGATGGCTCCCAGTTGTTCGAGCTCGATGCCGGCCCGGACGATGGGTCCGTGTCCTCGTCCGACCTGATCGTGCCCATGGGCGAGTATGTGCTGGGTGTCGGCAGGACGGCCTACGTGGACGGCGATCCGCCCACATCATTCGACTACCAGGTCACCGTCCGGCCCGGCGACCCGTTGCCGCCCCGCGTGGATACGCAACCCAACGGCGATGCGGCGCACGCGAGTCGGATCAGCCACGCGTTCGCGGTCAGTGGCGACGTCGGCTCAGCGGGCTACATCGCGTGGACGCTCGACCCTGACGACGCCACGCACGACTGGGATGTGCAGCTGCAGGGCGGCCTCGGGACATCGGAAGCGGTCAAGCTCCTGGACGCTGACGGCCAGGTACTGACGAGCGCGAGCACCGATCCGGCCGGCACCGCCCGTCTCTACGACCTGCATCTCGCTGCGGCCCGGCACCTGCTCGAGGTCACCGGGGGCTCCGGCAACGGACCACAGCCATACCTGCTGACGGCCACCGTCAGCGATGTGGCGGGTGTCGACCCGGAGCCGAACGACGATCCCTTCGACGCCGTCCCGATCAGCACCGGCACCCTGATGCGCGGTCGGCTGGCGCGGACCGGTGATCAGGACCAGTACCTGCTCGGCGTGGACGCCGCGGCGTCGCAGACCCTGCTGGACGTCCGGCTCATCTGGCGCGCGGGGCCGGTCCGTCAGATATGCCTCTCCAGCCTGGACGCGAGCCTGTCACCGACACAGCTGCAGTGCTCGCTGAACCCGACGGGCCAGTCGCGGGCGACTCTCGTGGGCCTGCGCCTGCCGACCGGCCCGTACCTCCTGACCGTGACCGGCGATGCCAGCCCGCGGGACACCTACGGACTGCGGATCGATGCGACCACACCGCCCAGCCCGGACTTCGAGACGGAGCCCAACGACACCCCGCAAACGGCGACGCCGCTGGTCGCCGGGGCGGTGATGCACGCTCGGGCGCTCGATGGCGACCGGGACGTGTTCCGGGACACGACCAGTGGACCGGATCAGCTCTGGCGTGTCGAGGTCCAGGGTTCGCAGCTGGACGGTCTCACGTGGCTCCTTCCTGACGGGACCGTCCTTGCCCAGGGGGAGGTCTCTCAGGATGGGTCGAGCGCCACCCTCTCCGATGCGTTCCTGCCCGCCGGAGACCACTGGTTCGAGGTCGTGGCCGAGGGCGGCGACTACACCGTCACCCTGACACCGGAGGGCCCTCCCGATCCCGGGGCGGAGCGTGAGCCCAACAACGACAGCACCTTCGCACAGCCGCTGTTCGTCGGATCATCGATCATTGGCCGGCTGCCCGAGACCACCGATGTCGACGTCTACCGGTTCTCGCTCAGCGCGCCCGATCATGTCCGCATCGGCATCGACCCACCCGTCGACGGCGCGATCGCGACCACCCTGTTGTCGTCTGGCGTGCAGGTCGCCAGCCTCGTACGGGCGGACCCCGGTCAAGCGTGGACCTACGATGCCCTGCTCCAGCCTGGGGACTACGAGTTGTGGCTCCGGCCCCTCCAGACGAGCACGGGTCACTACCACCTGGGGTTGGTGCGGGAGGATCCCTTCACCATCCGGCAGGACCAGGAACCGGACGACTTCGCTGCCGCGGCACGACCGATGCCCCCCTCGCTGACCGTGAGCGGCACGCTCGACGGCACGAGCGACCTCGACTGGTTCCGCCTCGACGCCCTGTCCGAGGCCGGGACGCTGACGGTGGTGACCAGCGGCATGGTCACGACCCTCGGCCTGAGCGACGGGACCAGCGAGCTGCCGGTCGTGGAAGGCGGCGACGGGCGCACCTATACCCTCGGCCCCGCACCATCAGAGGTGCCGCTATACCTGCACATCCTGCCGGCCGGTGACTACAGCGCCACGATCGTCTCGGGAGCCAACGCAGCCGCCGGGCATCCGGCTCCAACGCCCGTGCTCGATGCCAAGCTCGCCCTCGCGACCGACGTGATGGCCGTCGCCGCCTACTGGCCGGCCGGGCAGACGGTCCACGGCTCGCTCGCG
>JBBSOS010000344.1:0-3095 GCA_038259505.1 Candidatus Limnocylindrales bacterium
CGAGGTCGAGGCGCAGCACGGTTCCGTCGGTGGGGCGTCCCACCCAGAGGGACCCGGCCCCGACCTCGAGGTCGCCAGGACGTCCGCCGAGCGCCGTCGTGGCGCCCACGCGGCCGTCCGCGTCCAGGAGCGTGACGAGATCAGTACCTGCAGGACCGGGGTCGATCGCGCCGCTCGCAGGAATACTTGGCCCTGAGCTGGTGCCGCTCGCCGGCAGCAGTCGCGTGCCGGCTGTGGCCAGGACGATCGACACCAGCACGCCCACAAGGACCAGGCCGCCGCGCCCGCGCCGTCTGCCGGTGGTCGCGGCGATGTCAGACGGTGCGACATCAGACGGTGCGGCGAACGTCGGATCGTCGTGCGGATCTGCGATCGTCGAAGTGATCTCCGGGGTCGCCGCCCTGTCGGCGCGGACATGGGAGTCCTCGCGGATCCGATCGGCGAGCGCCCGGAGCTCCTCGTCGGGCTCCACGTCGAGCTCCCGGCGAAGCGCCTCGGTGGCTTCTCGGTAGGCCAGCAACGCCTCCGCCTTGCGACCGGATGCGTCCAGGGCGCGCATCAGGCTGCCCCAGAGGGGTTCGCGATAGGGGTTTGCCCGCAGTTCGTGGCGCAGCTCGGGGATGACCTCGGTCGTCTCACCGAGGGACATCCGCAGCCGCACCAGCTCGTCGAATGCCCCGTGACGCAACTCGACCAGACGGTCCAGCTCCGCGGTGGCCATCGACTCGCCGCCAACATCCACGACGTCCTGCCCGCGCCACAGACCAAGTGCCTCGGTGAACATCGTCACGCCCGCCCGCGGGTCGCTGGCAGCGTGGCCACGGGCACCGGTCACCAGGCTCTCGAACCGGCTGGCGTCCACGGCATCCGGCTCGATCCGCAGTCGGTACCCGCGCCCGTCGGTTTCTATCCAGGGGCTGTCTCCCGGAACGACATCGGCCACATGGGCCCCCGACATGGGATCCGAACCACCACCCAGCACCAACGCTCGGCGGAGCTGGAACACATGCGACTGCAGCGTCCGCAGGGCGGTCGGTGCCGCATCCTCGCCCCACAAGGCCATCATCAGACGCTCTGGGGCAACGGCTCGGTGGTCGAGCACGAGCACAGCGAGCAACACCTGTTGCTTGGCCGGGAGCCGGACCGCGCGGCCATCGACGGTCACTCGCAGGGGACCGAGGATACCGATCTCGACGCGCGGAGCCATCGTGACCACTCCGAATCTGTGAGGAGGCCTGATTCTACGCGCGATCCACTGCGATTCCATCGCTCTTTGTGTGCCGTCTGGTCATCTCTGGTGGAGGTGGCACCCTCGCCACGGACACAAGGAGGAACGCAGCATGCGTCGGTACATCGCACTCATCGTATCCCTGGGGCTACTCGGCTCGGTCGCCATAGCCTCACAGGCCCTCGCGACCCCGGGGTCGGGCGTCGAGAGCAAGACACTCGCGACTGGGCATCTGCCTGCGATCAGTTCGTTGGCCCAGACGGGACCCTGGCAGGCCCTGCTCTGGACCAATGCGGACTCTACCCTCACGGTTGTCGAGAACGACGTCGCCCCTGGCGGCACCTTCGGCTGGCATAGCCACCCCGGACCCAGCCTGGTCATCGTCGAGACCGGCACCCTGACCTTCTACGACGGCGACGATCCGTCGTGCGCGCCGATCGTCAAGACCGCTGGCGACGCGTTCGTCGACCCCGGGAACCATGTGCACATGGGCGTCAACAAAGGCACCGACCCAGCGGTCGTGCTGGTCACACGATTGATGCCGCTCGACATGAAGTCGGCCCGCAACGACGAGGATGCGCCCTCGCAGTGCAGCAACATCTAGGAACGTGATGGTGGCCGGGCGGCCCAAGGTGGGTCGCCCGGCCACCATCCACCAGCGTTCGTCGCCCGCATAGGCGATCCGCCGCTCCCTGTCCTGGAGGCCGACGATGCGCTCGGTCCTGGGCGGGGCGTCTCGGCACCGGGCTCGTAGACCTCATCCGAGCTGACGATCACGTGAGGCGCTACCCAGGGACCGTCATACCGCTTGAGGCTGCTCCGGTCGTCGTCCGGTCGCGGCGCCCGGGATGCCCAGCGTTCGCCGCTATAGTCGGATCCATGAGCAGCTCCGATCCCGACGTCCGGCGCACCCAGCGCACGCAGCGTCTTCCCGGCTTGCTCCGTGAGCGCATCCTCATCCTGGACGGAGCCATGGGCACCATGATCCAGGCCCACGAACTGGACGAGGCTGCCTTCCGGGGTGAGCGGTTCCGCCATCACCCGACGGACCTGCGGGGTGCCAACGACCTGCTGGTCCTGACACGTCCCGAGGTCATCGAGGCGATCCACGCCGACTACCTGGCCGCGGGTGCCGACATCATCTCCACCAACACCTTCAACGCGAACGCCGTGTCGATGTCCGACTACGGCCTGGAGGCGAGCACGGGCGAGATGAACGAGGCCGCCGCCGGCATCGCCCGACGAGCGGCGGACGCCGCGGAACGAGCACAGCCCGGGCGCCCCAGGTTCGTTGCCGGAGCCCTGGGACCGACCACCCGGACCGCTTCCCTGTCGCCGGAGGTCAACGACCCCGGCGCCCGGAGCGTCACCTGGGATGAGCTGGTCGAGGCGTACACCATCGCCGCACGCGGACTGGTCGATGGGGGCGCCGACATCCTGCTCGTCGAGACCATCTTCGACACGCTCAATGCGAAGGCCGCGATCTTCGCGCTCGAGGGCCTGTTCGATGGACTCGGCTTCCGGTTGCCCGTGATGATCAGCGGCACCATCACCGACGCGTCGGGACGGACCCTGTCAGGCCAGACGGTCGAGGCTTTCTGGGCGAGCGTTCGCCATGCGCGGCCCCTGAGCATCGGGCTCAACTGCGCCCTGGGTGCGAAGCAGCTGCGGCCGTACCTGCAGGAGCTGTCGGGCATCGCCGACGTGTTCGTGTCGGGCTACCCGAATGCTGGCCTGCCCAACGCGTTCGGTGGCTATGACGAGGAGCCTCCGGAGACCGCGGGGATCCTGTCCCAGCTCATCGAGAGCGGTTCTCTCAACCTGGTGGGCGGCTGCTGTGGCACGACACCGGCCCACATCCGGGCGA
>JBBSOS010000345.1:0-3073 GCA_038259505.1 Candidatus Limnocylindrales bacterium
ACCACGGCGACCATCCTGGCGGACACCGTCACGGAGATCCTGCTGAGCATCCTGGCGGGCCTCGCGGAGACTAGCGGCACACGGTTGGAGGTGTTCGAGCGGCTGCTTGCCCATGCGGCGGAGGCGGCAGCGGTCCGTGGCGTGCCGCTGCCGGCGGACCTGGTCCGCGAAGCCCAGGCGGTCCACAGGATACGGAACACCGCTGCCCACAATGCCAGCGATGCGACCCTCCATGACGCCAGGCGCGCAACGACCTGTGCGCGTCGGCTCGCTGTGCATGTTGGGAAGCTGCGTCATGGTCCCGGAGGGGCACTGGAGGGTACTGGCATCGCGACGGCGGTCGCGGACCTCATCGGGGACCTCCTCCCGGCCCGCTATCTCCGCGCCGCCGAGGTCCACGCCCGGAGTGGCGACGTGATGCGAGCGGCCGATGCTGCCGCGGGAGCGCTCGAGGCGGCGATCCGGGTCGCTCCCATGTGGGACAGCCTCCGGACGCCGCCAGGCCTCGGCATGCTCATGGACATCTCGGACGAATTGCCGCGGCGGCTGCAGGCCGTCGAGCGATCGATCATCAGTCTGTCGCTGGGCCTGCTGCCGGGCGAGCTGGAGCGTCTCAGATCCCTCGTTGGCACTGCTACGGTCGGCGGTCAGCCATTGCGGGTCATGATGGTCGAGCGCTTTCCAGCTGCCGACGAGGCCCTCCGTCGCCGCGGCGCGATGAGTGCGGTCGACGAGGTTGCGACCGTCGTATTCCGCCTGTGGCGAACGGGACTGCTGGATGGCGGAGCCCTGCTCCACCCCGACGTGGCCGCGGTACAAGCGGATGCAGACTGGGTGCGACCGCAGGGCTGGCGCGTGGCGTACCCGGATCGGGACGACCCCGAACTCGCATGACGGGCGTGCCAGCGTCGCCGTCGCCCTGTCTCTGAGCGGCAGTCCCGCCGCCGCCCGTCGCGTGGAAGAAGCCAACGAGGTGGCGAATACGCCGAGTACCGGCAGGCCCTCACGGAGGTCGCCGCTCGTTGAGGACAACCTCCGCCGTGGTCAACGAAACCAGGGATAGGGAACGTTGCGACACGATCGGGCGATCGTGTTGACTCCAGAACGCCCGTGAGTGAGTGATGTGGGCATCCACATCCCGCAGCCCGAGGCAGCCACCACATGGAGCGACCACTCCTGCCCGCACATGCCACCACCGACCCATCCCCATGGGACCAGGCGGTGTACGCGTTCCTCGTCGAGAAGGGCAATCGCTCGGGCTCCCGACGGACCGTCGAGTCATACGGCCGGATGCTCTGGCCGTTCCTCGCCGCCGTGGGCAGGCCACCCGACCGGGTGACACCCGCCGATGTCCTCGCCTGGGCCTATGGCATCGGTGCCTCGGGACGGGTGCCCGCGTCGGCCACCGTGGGTGCCCGCATCGCGTGCCTCTCGTCGCTCTATCGGTTCCTCATCCGGATGGGCCTCGTCACGTCCAACCCGTGCGATGCCCTCGAGCGTCCGCGGCATCTGCCGTCCCATGCCCGGGGCTACACCGCCGACGAGGTGCGCCGGCTGCTCGGGGTCATCCCCGACACCATCGCGGGTCGCCGGGACCGGGCGATCCTGCTGACGCTGCTGCTGACCGGCAGGCGACGCTCCGAGGTGCTCCGGCTCACGGTGGGGGACATCGGCACCGAGGGTGACCGGATGCTGTACGCCTATCTGGGCAAGGGCGGCAAACGGGGCCGTCGGGAGTTGCCCCGCCCGGCCCACGACGCGATCGTGGTCTCCCTCACCGATGCGGGCCTGGACCCCGTGACGATGGACCCGGCCGCGTCGCTGTGGCAGGCAGGAGCCAGGGAGGCAGGCGTCAGCGGCGCGACCCTGTACGTTCGGTTCCGGCGGTATCTGGCGGCAGCCGGGCTCGCACCCACGGGCCTGCATGTCCTGCGCCATACCGCAGCCAAGCTCCGGCGTGACGCCGGTGATGCGGTCGAGGAGGTATCGGCATTCCTCGATCACAGCTCGCTGGCGGTCACCACCATCTACCTGCGCCGGCTGGAGGGCACCGAGGACCGGTCCTGGGGCCGCGTGGCGGACGCCATCGGGGTGTGAGGTGGGCGTCCGGGTGTCGGGCGCCCAGTCTCCAGCGACGCGCCAGGGGGGATGCGGGCACCAGCGGCTTAGATGCGCCGGCGCCTTCTGCTCGACCGACCCCGGATGGCGGTCCCCATCGACGTGCCGGGAGGACCGCTGACCGGATGCCACGGGCTCACGTGTCCATCCCGATCCGCCGCCTGCGCTCACCGTGGGGAGGTGAGTCTCGACCCCGCGACCGCTCCCTGCTCGCGGCTCAGCGTCGGGCGCGCATCGGCCGATACCACCGCCGCAGGTCGGCGGCCGTGCCTCCGAAGACATCGCTGCCCAGCCGGTCGCCGGTCGCGTCGATGACGATGGAGCCGGTCTGCCAGAAGTCCCAGTCGTCCCAGCCCGTGGGCAGTGCCGGGCGCGCACAGCGCCAGCACGCCACCCACAGCGGCAGGTCGCCGAACGAGCCATCGCCTCCGGTCACCGCCCGCCACATGTACCACGAGGTGTAGACCATGGGCAGCCGGCCGGTCCGCTGGTAGATGCGCCCGACGAACGCGCGCAGCTCGATGCGCACGAACGCCTGGTCGGCGGCACCGAAGGGCGCGAAGCACTCGACATCGACCACCGGCGGCAGTGACCGGCCGCTGCCGCCCGCCCGCGCGAGGGTATCGAGCAGGTGGTCGGCCTGGGCCCGGCCACCGATGCGGTAGTCGAAGAAGTGGTAGGGCCCGACCAGGAGTCCCGCGGCGCGGGCGGATGCCAGATGCCGCCGGAAGGCGGGGTCGACGAAGGTGGTGCCCTGGGTCGCCTTCATGAGCACGAACCGGCTGCCCACGTCGCGCACCAGGCCGAAGGGCACCAGCCCGTTCCAGTGGCTCACGTCGATGCCCGCCACCCTCGAGGCACCCACGCGTCCGTAGCGGGGCGGCCCGGCCACCCCGGGCCCGCCGGCTGCCGGCTGCCCGGTCGCGGCCGGTCGGGGGGTCACGTCCGGTCCGGG
>JBBSOS010000346.1:0-3070 GCA_038259505.1 Candidatus Limnocylindrales bacterium
GACCAGCCAGTCCTGGGCCACGGCCTGCATCCAGGTGCCCGCGAGGGATACCAGCTGGCCCAGGTAGAACAGCCGGAAGTTGCGATGCCGGAAGACCCGCAGTCCGGCCGGCAGCCGCGCGCTCCGCGGAGCGGCCGCCGGGCTGGTCACGCGTCGGCGCCCCTCATCGCGCCAGGCGACCGGGCCGGAATGCCGCCGGGTCGTGCCGGCGAGCCGCCATCTCGATGAGGTCGACCGCGACCTCCACGCCCATGGCGCCGGTATCGATCGACAGGTCGTAGTTCTCGGCGTCGAGCCATTCCTTGCCGAACGTGCGCTTGATGTACTCCGCACGGCGCGCGTCGAAGGTACGGCACAGCTCCCGCAGGGACGCCTCGTCGGGCCGGGTGTCGGAGGGGATCTCCTCCACACGGGTCAGGAGGTATCGGATGCGCGCCTCCAGGGGGGCGTGCAGCTGCACGTGCAGGACATCGCGACCGGGAGCCACGATGAACGAACCACCACGGCCCAGGATGACCGCGTTGCCGCGCGCCGCAGCCTCTGCGATCACGGCCCGCGTCAACTGGGCGAGCCGCTCATGGACGGCCGTGGCAGGCATGAGGTCGGCCGGCAGCGGTGGCAGGGACGGATCTGGCCCACCCATGGCAAGGGCCGCGACGATGCGCTGCCAGAGTCCCGGCAGCCGCTCGTCGTAGCCCTCCGCCTCGGCCTCCGTGAGGCCGGCGCGCTCCGCGACCTGGGCGACGATCTCCCGGTCCAGGAGCTCGGCCTCGAAGCGGCTGGCCAGCTCCTTCGCGATGGGCGAGCCGGCCGCCGCGAACTGTCGGGAGATGGTGATGACGGGCATCAGGCGTCAGCCAGCGGCGCTCCCGCCGACCGCCTCTGCTGCGAGTTCCGCCATGCGCGTGATGAGGCCCCGCACCGATGCCGCCGATGCATCGAACGCGGTCCGCTCATCGGGCGACAGGTCGATGCTGATGACCTCCTCGATGCCCGGACGACCGAGGCGAACGGGCACCCCCACATACAGCCCATCGAGGCCATATGGTCCGTCGAGATAGGCAGCACAGGGCAGGATCATATGCCGGTCGTTGAGGATGGCATCGACCATCTGGTACACAGATGCCGCGGGAGCATAGAAGGCGCTGCCGGTCTTCAGCAGTGCCACGACCTCGGCGCCACCGTTCCGGGTGCGATCCACGAGCGCCTCGATGCGGTCGGCCGGGAGCAGCTCCGTGATGGGCACACCGCCGACGGTGGAGTAGCGAGGCAATGGCACCATCGTGTCACCGTGGCCACCCAGCACGAACGCGTGCGTGTTGGTCACCGACACGCCCAGCTCTGCCGCGAGGAAGCTCCGGAAGCGGGCCGAGTCGAGCACGCCGGCCATCCCGATGACACGCTCTGGGGGGAACCCCGACGACGTCAGGGCCACGTGACACATCGCGTCGAGGGGGTTGGTGACCACGATGATGACCGCGTCGGGAGATGCTGCAGCCGCACGCGAGACGACGGCGCCGACGATGCCCGCGTTCCTGGCGAGCAGGTCGTCGCGGCTCATGCCGGGCTGTCGCGCCAGACCGGAGGTCACCACGATGACATCCGATCCCGCCGTGTCCGCGTAGTCGTTGGTGCCCCGGACCGCGCAGTCGTGACCGACCACCGGTGCCGCCTCGGCAAGGTCGAGTGCCTTGCCCTGGGGCAGCCCTTCGACGATATCGATGAGCACGACATCAGCCAGGCCGGCCTCAGCGATGCGCTGCGCGGTGGTCGCGCCGACGTTGCCGGCGCCGATGACAGTGACGAGCGGATGGGACATGAAGAGGTGGGCTCCTGGTCCGGGGACGGGACGGCAGGGAGGCCATGCCCGGGTCCCCATTCTATCGGTGCCGGGTCCACCGACCATGGTGGCACCGCGGCCGCGGCGTACCATCCGCGGATGAGCAGCCGCGCGACGCCTGACTGGAGACCTGGCACCCTGACCGTGCACGCGGGGCAGGAGCCCGATGCCGCGACCGGCGCGGTGGCGCCACCCATCTACCAGACGAGCACCTTCGCGCAGGCAGGCGTCGGTCGGCCGATCGGTGGCTGGGAGTACGCCCGCACCGGCAATCCGACACGCCAGCGCCTCGAGGACGCGGTGGCGTTGCTGGAAGGGGGCGACCATGGCCTGGCATTCGCCAGTGGTTCTGCCACGGCCGCCGCGATCGCGGGCCTGGTCCGGCCGGGCGAGCAGGTGCTCATCAGCGACGACGTCTACGGCGGCACCTACCGACTGTTCGAGCGGGTGCTCCGGGAGCTGGGCATCGATGCCGTCTGGGTCGACCTCAGCCTCGACCCGACCCGCACGCTGGCCGAGCGACTGACGCCCGATACCCGGATGGTGTGGCTGGAGTCGCCCAGCAATCCATTGCTCAAGCTGGTCGACATCGCGTCGGTCGCGACCCTCGCACACGCCCACACGGGCGCCAGGGGTGAGCCGCCGATCGTGGTCGCGGACAACACCTTCGCTTCGCCGCTCTCGCAGCAACCACTGCGGCTGGGTGCGGACATCGTGTATCACAGCGCCACCAAATACCTGTCGGGACATTCCGACACCATCAACGGCGTCCTGGCCACGTCACGGGACGACCTGTTCGAGCGCCTGAAGTTCCTGCAGAACGCGGTCGGAGCGGTTCCGGGGCCGTTCGACTGCTTCCTGGTGCTCCGCGGCCTGCGCACGCTCGAGGTGCGGATCGGCCGGCACTCGAGCAACGCGTTGCGCGTCGCCGAGGCGCTCGCCGCTCGGGCGGACGTTGCCCAGGTTCGGTATCCGGGCCTGACCGAAGGTCCGCATGCACATCCCCAGGCAGCCCTTGCCCAGCGACAGATGCGCTATGCCGGCGGCATGATCTCGTTCCAGCCCGCGCCACGCGGCGGACACACCGCGCAGGAGCGGGCGGCGTCCGCCTGCGAGTCGACGAGGATCTTCTCCCTCGCCGAGTCACTCGGGGGTGCGGAATCGCTCATCGAGATCCCGCACGGCATGACCCATGGGGCGGTCCAGGGCTCAGCGCTCGAGGTGCCCCGC
>JBBSOS010000347.1:0-3064 GCA_038259505.1 Candidatus Limnocylindrales bacterium
CGCGGCCAGCACGCGATCTCGAGGCTCTCGAAGCCGTTGGACGCGGACCACACGCTGACCTCGCTCAAGGTCGCATCGGGGAACGGGGCGGTCAGCAGACCGAGCTTCATGCGAGGCACTCCTCCACGTCGACCCAGCGGCCCTCACGAGCCGACCGCAGGACCGCGTCACCCAGAAGCATCTCACGATGTCCGTCCGCGAACGACGCGAACGTCGGGTGGTCCGGCAGATGTCCCTGGGACACAGCATGGTAGATGGCCCGGAACAGGGCGTGGAACGTGTCGCCAAAGCCTTCCACATGACCAGCAGGCAGGCTCGCGGCCGCGCCACCGACGCGGTTCATGAGCGCCGGCGAACGCTGGAGGATCTCGTTGGCGGCATCCCGGTGGCCGATCCAGAGGTGGTCGGGTGTCTCCGAGTCCCAGGAGGCCGCGGCGAGGGAGCCATCGACCTCGTACTGCAGCGAGTTCTTGCGACCCGGGCTGACCTGGGAGATGGCCACCGAGCCGTGGGCGCCGTTCGCGAAACGAAGCAGCAGGAGCGCGATGTCATCGGTGCTCATGGGGCGCGCCATGGTATCGCTGGATCGCTCCGTGGAGAACGTCTCGACCGGGCCCGTCGGCTGCTGTCGGACGGGGATGGCCGTCACCAGCTCGGCCATCACGGCCGTGACGCGGGAACCGATGAGGAAGCACACCAGATCGACCCAGTGGGTCCCGATATCGCCGAAGGCGCGCAGGGTTCCACCCTGTTCGGGATCGAGTCGCCAGTTCCAGTCGGTGTCCATCGACAGCCAGTCCTGGAAGTAGCGCCCGCTCACCAGGCGGATGTGTCCCAGCGCACCGTCCCTGACGGCGCCGTGCAGATGCTGGTTGAGGGGATAGAACCGGACGTTGTAGTTGACGGCCGTGATCCGGTCGCTCGCGGCAGCCAGCTCGACGAGCTCCGCCGACTCCGCGGACGTGACCGACAGCGGCTTCTCGCAGATCACATGGCGGCCCGCCGCGAGGATCGCCTTGACCTGCGGATGATGGAGCTGGTTGGGCGACGTCACATGGACCACATCGACCCGTGGGTCGGCCAGCAACTCGTCGAGATCGGCATAGGCACGGGCGACACCCAACTGGACGGCGCGTTGAGATGCCCGCTCGGCGGACGAGCCCATGATCCCGTGGACGGTGACCCCGAGGCGCCGGAGCGCCTCCACGTGGACGGTGCCGATGAACCCACTGCCGATGACCGCGGCACCGATCTCACTGACGGGCGTCAGCATCCGTGCACCAGCCGCCTCATGTTCCGCACAACCTACATCCTACTTCTCCATGTCAAGCGCAAAAGTCCGCCACTCGACAGCTGAACGTACACTGGATGCCATGGCGGAGCGGGCAGCCGAACCGAGCGATTCGCAGGACGTGAACGGCCGAGCATCGATCTCGGACGATTCCCTCGATGCACTGGTCACGGTGCTCGATGCCATCCGGCACGGCCGGGCCCGATCCCGCTCGTCGCTCGTCGAGCACACCGGGCTGGGTCGGGGAGTGGTGGCACAACGGGTCGCTGAGCTGCTGGACCGAAGCCTGGTCGTGGAAGGTGCCGTGGGACCCAGCACCGGAGGTCGGCCGCCACGGCAGCTCTCGTTCCGGGCGGACGCGGGGCACATCCTGGTCGCGGACCTGGGCGCCACCAGCATCGATGTGGCCGCGACCACCCTCGACGGTCGGGTGCTGGCCCACCATGCCGAGCCGGCGGACATCGCAGCGGGGCCCGGCGTCTGCCTTGGTCGCGTCGACGCCCTGTTCGGGGCGCTCACCACATCGGGACCGGAGCTTCCGGGCGGCCTGTGGGGCGTGGGCCTGTCCGTGCCAGGACCGGTCGAGTTCCGGACCGGGCGGCCGAACTCGCCGCCCATCATGCCTGGTTGGGATGGCTATCCCATCCGGGAGCGGTTCGCGGCTCGATACTCGGCCCCAGTGTGGGTGGACAATGATGTCAACACGCTGGCCCTCGGCGAGTGGCGTGCGGGAGCGGCCATCGGTCACGATGACGTCGTGGTCATCAAGGTGGGCACCGGCATCGGTGCGGGCATCATCTCCGAGGGGCGCATCCACCGGGGAGCGCAGGGCAGCGCGGGAGACATCGGGCACATCCAGGTCGTTGATGATGCGACCATCGTGTGCCGCTGCGGCAACATCGGGTGCCTGGAGGCACTGGCCGGTGGTGCGGCACTGGCACGAGACGGTGCGGCGGCAGCGCGCACTGGACGGAGCACGCTTCTCGCCCGCCTTGCGGGCACCCACGGCGCCTTGACCGCCGAGCACGTGGCTCGTGCCGCCATGCACGGTGACGCGGTGGCTGTGGCGCTGCTCCAGGATGCCGGGCGGCGCATCGGCCAGGTCGTGGCAAGCATCGTCAACTTCTTCAACCCCTCGCTCATCGTCGTGGGCGGGGGCGTCGCCCAGAGCGGTGACCAGTTCCTGGCCACCATCCGCGAGACGGTCTACCGGCGCTCGCTGCCCCTGGCCACCCGGGACCTGCTCATCCAGCGGTCCTCCCTGGGCGGCCTCGCGGGCGTCATGGGCGCATCCTCGATGGTGGTCGATCAGCTATTCACGCGGAGCGCGCTGGCACGCTGGATGGACGTCGGCGAACCCTCGGGGATGCCCGAGGTGGCACTCGCGGCCACGGTCCACGGCCGGGACTGAGGGGCGAGGCAAGCTCGACCCGCTATCCGAGGCCGGTCCACGCCGGCTCATCCGCGAGCACCATCAGTTGCGGGTGGCTCCGGAGCCACGATGCAGGGCATCCGGCGGACTGTGGGCCCTCCAGCGCACGCTTCAGGACGGCTGCCTTGGGCGCTCCCCTGACCAGCAACCAGATCTCGCGGGAGTCCAGGAGCCGGTCCATGCCCAGTGTGATGCCCGAGAGCGGCTCCGCACTCGCGCGGTAGCGATCGGTCGCCACCTGTCGGCTTCCCGGGGGCAGCGAGACCACCCGTGTCGGCGCGTCCGCACCGGAACCCGGCTCGTTGAAGCCGACATGCCCGTTCATGCCCAGTCCGACCACC
>JBBSOS010000348.1:0-3059 GCA_038259505.1 Candidatus Limnocylindrales bacterium
TCGTCGCGACCGACGTCGCGATGGCATTCGCGGTGTCATGGAACCCATTGATGTAATCGAACAGGACCGCCAGCACCACGACGATGAGCAGGCCGACCGTGAACCCCTCCGGCACGCGCGATCAGTCCTCCATCGTGGTCGAAAGGGTCCCGGAGCCAGGCGTCGCGGATCGCGTGACGCGACCGACCCGCACCAGCGGTCGCTGCACTGTAGACGGAGGTCACCCGGATCGCGCGAGGCGTGCCCGAGTGAACGGCGATCAGCCTATCCTCGGTCGGTGGACAACGGCACCGAGGACCTGTCGCGGCTCGCCGACCAGCTCCGATCGGGTGTGCTCCGATTCGGTGCCGATCGAGTCGCGCTGCAGGCGAATGAGGCTGCCCACCGGCTCCTGGGCACGCGCATCGAGCGGTCGGCCACCCAGCTCCATCTCGATGACGTGGACATCGGCCGTTCCTGCAGACGTCCGTCGCCCGAGGAGGTGGTGGTGACCGCGGCTCGCCAGGGATCGAGCTTCTTGGTTGCTCTGCCGGTAGCCACAGCGAGCTCGACGCGCTCGTGATCTACCTGCTGATCGCGTTCGGAGGCGCCGCGGGAGCGGTCAGTCGGTATCTGGTGGACGACACCGTCACGCGCTGGTTGGGCACTTCATTCCCGCTCGGCACGCTCCTTGTGAACGTGACCGGATCGTTCCTGCTCGGTGCCTTGGTCGCATTGGTCATCGAGCGAGCGGCGTTGCCACCCGACGTGCGGGCCCCGGTGATGATCGGTTTCCTGGGTGCGTACACGACGTTCTCGACCTGGATGCTCGATAGCGCGCGCCTGATGCAGGGTGGCGACTGGGTCGTGGCAGTCGCGAACCTGGGTGGCTCGGTGATCCTGGGTCTGATCGCCGTGTTCGCGGGGCTGGCCGTCGGCCGGGCACTGTAGGCCGGGGCAGCCTTCGCGCCGCGTCAGAACGCCTATGGATCGGGATCGACGAGCAACTCCGGTGGCACCAGCCAGCGCAGCAGACCGGCCCCGATGCGCAGCGGTCGGCGCACCTCGATGGTCGCCAGCGCCCCCTTGCGCATCTCCAGTGGCGATGACCCGATGAGACCCGTCAGCAGATCCGAGAAGTCCGGGTCATGGCCGACCAAGAGTGGTGCCCGGACCCCGGCCTCGGCGAGAATGGTGTCGAGCCGCTCCAGATCGCAGTTCGAGGCGAGTCGAGCATCGACGAACACATCCAGTCCGAATGCAGCCGCGATGGGTTCCGCTGTCTGGATCGCGCGCAGCTTGGGACTGCTGATGACCCGGTCCGGCTGGATCGACGCCCGGACCAGGAACGCGCCAAGACGTTCCGCTTGCTGGCGGCCCTTCATGGTCAGTGGCCGTCGCTCGTCGGGTCCATCCCAGCGACCCGGATCGCCCGCATGCGCATGCCGGACCAGGTGCACGACCTCAAGACGTCGGTCATTGGGTGTCATCAATGTCATGGCGTTGAGGATATCCGCGCTACGGATCGAGGTCGTCGGTCTCGCCAGTGGTCAGGAACACGACATCCTGCTTCCACCCCATCACGGCGGCACCACGAGCAGGAACCGCAGGTCTCGAGCCACGGCCTGCACCTGCCACAATGGGCGCCCTCGGCGCGAGTATCGGATCCGGCCACCGATGTCCCGCCGATACCGTCGCGCGGGGCGAACATGGGCAAGGACCAGGACAAGGGCAAGCGCAAGGACAAGCACAAGGACAGGGCCGCGGGTCAGCCGCGATCCCACTCGGGTGCGTCCCGCGTCAAGTCCCTGGAGCGAGATCTCCGGGAGCTGGAGTCGGACCTGGAGCGTGCGCGTCAGCGCCGTGACAAGGCACAGGCGCGACTCGAGGCGCTCGAGGCGATCGCTGAGCAGTTGGCATCCGCGATCACGACCGCCCGGGCCGCGGACGACGCCCGCACGGCACGGCGAGAGGCCGCTGCCGCGGCCGCGATGGCTGCCGGCATGCCCGCGGGGCCGGACGATGTGGACGATATGGGCATTGTGGAGCGGGGGGTCGTCGCGCCGCCGCGCAGTCGACGTGCGAGCAAGCGGGGCAGCGACGCCGACCCGGTCGCCGAAGGCTCCGAGCGCGACTGATTCAGATCGCGGCGATGAGTGTCGCGATGGCCCGTCGGGTCTGCAGCGCGACCAACGGGCGCCATGCGGCCGGCAGGCCCCGGCGGAGGTTCGTGATGGCTGCCTCCCGGCTCGCCAGGTAGAGGCTGACTGCCTCCCGGGTCTGGACCGCGGATCGAGCGCCACTGGACATCAGGAAGGCGCGCGCCGTGGTCGCGGCGACATCCGCGTCGTTGAGTGCACCCAGGTGATCCTGGAGCACTACGATGCGCGCGATGACGCCGTCGACCGACGTTGGCAGTACCTCCCGGAACGACTCGAGCGTGTACCGCAGGCGTTTGGCATCGATGCGGATGGCGTGCAGTCCCGGCACGTCCGCCCAGCCCAGTACGGTCTCGTGTGCCCGCAGATGCTCGTACGCGGCCCAGATCCGTCCCCCGGCCGTGTGTCGGACGAGCACCGGCTCCCCGGGACCGGGCCGCAGCTCGGCGGCACCGGGCGTCTCGACGAACTCCAGGTAGTCGTTGACGAAGTCCTGGTAGCTCCGCGAGTCGAGCAGCTCGATGAGCGACGCGCGCGCGGTCTCCCGTTGCTCGGTCAGGTCGAGGCGGAGCTGGGCCATGGCGCCGAAGGTCGCCGGGGGCAGCGTCGCGGTGTACTGGTCGAGTCCCTCGATGAGCACATCGAGGTCGCGGACCGCGCCGAGCGCGGTGGCCACGACCCGCAGCTCGCGGACGTACCGGAGCTGCGTCTTCGGCCGGTACGCACCGTCGAAGACACGCCACATGGAGCGCATCCGGCGCGTGGCGACGCGCATCTTGTGGAGCTGCTCGATGTCCGCACCCAGGCGCGTGCCGGCTTCAGCGGCGAGCATCCGCGCAAGGTGCATCCGAAGGACCTTCCGGCCTGCCTCCGCGAGCGCGTCGTCGGCGCTCACCCCCGGGCTGCGGGGGACCTTCGGCA
>JBBSOS010000349.1:0-3058 GCA_038259505.1 Candidatus Limnocylindrales bacterium
GGCCGCATCCGGCGGGTCGCCGAGGCTCGCTCCCAGGACATGGTCGATCGCGGCTACTTCTCGCACCAGGATCCCGATGGCAAGTGGCCCTGGGACCACCTGAACGCGGCCGGCATCACGTGGTACGGCGCGGGTGAGATCATCGCCTGGAACATGTCCTCGCCACTCCTCGCATCCGCCGACACGGCGGTGGACCAATGGATGCATTCTGCAGGCCACAAGGCGCAGATCCTGAGCACCAGCCACAACTACGCGGGTGTCGGTGTCGCGGTCGATGATCCCCGGACCTTCTGGACCGTGGTCTTCATCCAGGGACCTGACCGGACCGCTCCGACGGCATCCCTGACGCGGGCCTCGAGCGCGATCGGGAGCCGCACCATCAAGCTCACCTGGGCGGGCAAGGACGCGTCGCTCGCGACCCTGACCGCCGGTCTGGCCTCGTACGACTTGGCGCGCCGCAGACCCGGTGGCGCCTAGTCGACCATCAAGTCCACGACGACACGGACCTCTCTGTCATTTCGCGCTGCCAAGGGGACGACTTACCAGTTCCGCATCCGCGCCCGGGACAAGGCAGGCAATATGGGTGACTGGTCGGTCGTGAGGGGCGTCACGGTCCGGTAGTCGAGCGAGCTTCACACTGCTCGGCGGCTCCGGGGCGGGAGGGGCGCCCATCCTGCCATCGATGCATCCCAGGACTACACGGCCGGTCGATCTTCTCGTGGGTCCCACGGTTCCTGTCGCCCATGCACCCGGGGGATTCGCGGCAGATGGCGCGAGCCCAGTGACGTGGGACGGTGCGCAGCGCCATGGATCCTCTGCCACGAGCGCTTGGCCATGCATATCTGGCAGGGATCGCGCCCGCGGCCTGCGCCTCGGAACCCGCCGATGCATAGCTGGCCGGAAACGTACCCGGACACCTGCGTACGGCGCGTGCGGGCGGCGCGTGCGGGCGGCGCCTGCGGCAACCACGACAGGCGCAGTTCAGACCACAGCTACCGGGTTCACCCATTCGATCTCGGTGAACCGGGCGAAGTCGGTGTCGGCGGACGCGATGGCGACACCGTGCTCGACAGCCAGGGCAGCCAGATGGGCGTCCATGACGAGGTTGCCGGATAGCACGTGGCGTCTGATGAGTTCGCCCAACACGCTTGCATGCCGGTCCGTGGGGAGTGGCACCCATGTCGCGGGCGCCCGGAGTCACGCGTCGACGAATGCCCACGCGACGGAGGGTCGCAGCGGCCGATCGAGCGCCCGTGGATGGGTGACGATGCGCACGAATGCGGTCAGCGACTGCCACGGCAGCCCGATCCGTGTGGGACCGTTGAGCCGATCCTCGAGCCACCGCCGCGCCGCGGTGTGGGTGCGAGCCTGCGTGTCGACCGCGTACAGCAGCAGGTTGGCGTCGACGATCACCGCGCAGCCGGGCCGTCGAGGGTCTCGAGGGCATCAGCGACACTTACGATATCCACGCGGACGCCCAATCGAGCGGTCCGCTGGACGAACCTGACGGGTCGGACCTGGTCGCGATCCGCCTGGCTCAGGCCCATGCGCGCGATCCGATTCAGGGCTTCGCTCAGGCCGATGCCCTCGACCTGGCGGAGTGTCGCCACGGCTGCTGCCACGTCCTTTTCGAGGGTCACGGTGGTCCTCATGCCGGCGATCGTACATCGTCATGCCAAGAGACATGCATCATGATGCGTCGCAATCGCCACACGCGCGAGCCTCCAGATAGAACGTCCGTGCTATCCGGCCGCAGTTGGCCTATACTCTTTCGTCCAGTGCCTCGACTCGTCCGTCCAGTCCCTCGACGAACCCGCACCGCTCCAGCGACCGCCGCGGTCGACCCACTGGCCGCCTTCCGACCCGCGACGCGGGCGTGGTTCCAGGCGTCATTCGAGCGTCCGACGGAGGCACAGGCGCTCGGCTGGCCCGCCATCGCGGCCGGTCAGCACAGCCTCATCTGCGCCCCGACCGGCAGTGGCAAGACGCTCGCGGCGTTCCTGTGGTGCCTCGATCGCCTCATGGGCGACCCCGTGCCCGGAGAGCCACTCGAGCGGCTGCGTGTCCTGTACGTGTCGCCCCTCAAGGCGCTCGTCCACGACGTGGACCGCAACCTTCGTTCGCCGATGGCCGGCATCGCGCTCGCGGCGACCGGCCTGGGCACGCCGGCCGCGCCGATCCGCGTGGGTATCCGGACGGGCGACACACCCGCCGATGAGCGTCGGGCGTTCGGGCGGACACCCCCGGATATCCTCGTCACGACGCCCGAGTCGCTCTACCTGATGCTTACGTCAGCCGCGCGCGAGGCGCTGCGGTCCGTGGAGTGGGTCATCGTGGACGAGATCCACGCGATGGCGGGCACGAAGCGCGGCGCGCATCTGGCCTTGTCGCTGGAGCGTTTGACGGCCATCACCCGACGGCCACCACAGCGCATCGGGCTGTCCGCGACACAGCGGCCACTCTCGGCGGTAGCAGCGTTCCTGGGCGGCCGCGACACGACGACAGGGGATGCGACGGCACCCGCCCGACCCGTGACCATCGTGGACGCGGGGGTCCGCAAGCCGCTGGTGCTCAAGGTGGTGGTGCCTGTCGACGACATGGGCCGCCTCGGCGAACCCATCCCGCTCGCCGAGGCACCGGGCGGCCCTGCCGCTGCCGGCGAACCCCGCAGCAGCATCTGGCCCTCGGTGTACCCCCGGGTCCTCGAGCTCATCCGCACGCATCGCAGCACCATCGTGTTCGCCAACAGCCGGCGTCTTGCGGAGCGGCTGGCCCTCAAGCTCAACGAGCTGGCCGGTGAGGATCTGGTCCGGGCGCATCATGGTTCCCTCGCCCGCGAGCAGCGACTGATCATCGAGGAGATGCTCAAGGAGGGTCGGCTGCCGGCACTCGTGGCCACCAGCTCGCTGGAGCTGGGCATCGACATGGGCGCCGTCGACCTCGTCATCCAGGTGGAGTCGCCCCTGTCCGTGGCGCGAGGGCTGCAGCGCGTGGGTCGGGCCGGACATCGGGTCGGTGAGCCGTCGGAGGGGGTCATCTTCCCCAAGTACCGGGGCGA
>JBBSOS010000350.1:0-3044 GCA_038259505.1 Candidatus Limnocylindrales bacterium
CAGGGTCGACAACTGCGACTCCAGGGCTGCTCGGTCCGTCACGGACAGCGCCAGGACGATGTCCTGTGGCGCCTCGGCGTCGCTCTTCGCCGCGTCCTCCGGCAATGCGAGCAGGCCGGCCGAGAAGCGCCCGTCGGTCCACGTCTGGATGTTGCCCGTCCAGGTCGCGCTGCCGCCAGAGGCGGCACTCACCACCTGGTCGAGCATCTGGTCGAACTTGCTGTCGAAGCTGGCGGTGTCCGCGAAACCCGGGAAGTGGGCCATGAACGCAGCCAGGGCATCGTGCTGGTCGCCTGGCAGATCGAGGCGCGTCTCGGCATAGGCGACCGAGGTCGTGGGCAGGTAGTCCGGCCCCGTTTCTGTGGCCGACCGGGCGAACACCGCGACGCCGGAGACCGCGATGAGCATCGAGACGGTCACGAGGAACGCGATCAGGGTTCGCCAGACCCGTGATCGGCCATCGGCCGCGGAGGTGGTCGGGGGCGAGGCGGGAATGGCTGGTCGGATGGTGGTATCAGTCATCGTGGTCCCATCCTCTCACGGCAGCACGATCCCCGCCAACCCCCGGCAGTCCCACTGCGCCGGCGGCAGCGGTCCTGTCGACCGCAGGTGTTCGATGCTGCCGGCAGGTGCTACCGGCGGAGTCCGGGCATCAGTCCCCGAGGACCCCGGCCGCCGCCCATCTGGCGCATCATCTTCTGCATCTCGGCGAATTGCTTGATGAGCCGATTGACTTCCGGCAGCGTCGTTCCCGAACCCCGGGCGATGCGCCGTCGACGGGACGCGTTCAGCAGGTTCGGGTCCCGACGCTCCCCGATGGTCATCGAGCGGATGATCGCTTCCGTCCGCCGGAGCTCGCCCCGATCGACCGCCTGCTGCGCCTGCTTGGCGGCCCCGCCGAGGCCCGGGATCATCTCCAGGATGGACCCCAGGGGACCCATCTTCTTGAGCGCCTGCATCTGTTCCAGGAAGTCCTCCAGCGTGAAGCTGTTCTTCTTCAGCTTCTCCGCCATCTGCTCCGCCTGGGTCTGGTCGAACGTCTCCTGCGCACGCTCCACGAGCGTCAGCACGTCACCCATGCCCAGGATGCGGCCCGCCAGCCGGTCGGGATGGAAGACCTCGAGCGCGTCCGTCCGCTCACCGGTGCCCATGAACTTCACGGGCACACCGGTCACGGCGCTGATAGACAGGGCGGCTCCGCCGCGAGCATCGCCGTCGATCTTGGTCAGGATGAGGCCGGTCACCGATACCGCGTCCCGGAAGGCCTCGGCGACGGGCACCGCCTCCTGGCCGACCATCGCGTCCACGACCAGCAGCGTCTCGGTCGGTCGCACCACCTGCGCCACGTCGTGGATCTCGGCCATGAGTGCCTCGTCCACCGTCAGGCGGCCGGCAGTGTCGAGGATGACGACGTCACGACCCGTGCGCTTCGCCTCGGCGATGCCACCACGGGCGATATCCACCACGGGCGTGCCCGTCGGCGCGCTGTACACAGGGATATCGAGCGCGGCTCCCAGGGTGCGGAGCTGGTCGACGGCCGCGGGCCGGTACGGGTCGGCGGCCACGAGCAGCGGCTGTCGTCCCTGCCGGACGGTGTACCGGGCGAGCTTGGCCGCGGATGTCGTCTTGCCCGATCCCTGGAGGCCCACGAGGACGATGACCGCGGGCGAGCCATCGATGCGGAACGTCCGATCGCCCGCACCGAGGATGGCCGTCAGCTCGTCATGGACGATCTTGACGATGAGCTGGCCCGGGTTGACGCCCTCGAGCACATCCCGGCCGACCGCCCGCTCCTTGACCCGACCCACGAAGTCCTTGACGACCTTGTAGTTGACGTCGGCCTCGAGCAGCGCGAGCCGGATCTCCCGCATCGCGACATCGACATCGTCCGCGGTGATCCGGCCGTGACCGGACAGCCGGTCGAAGACGTCGCGCAGGCGGTCGCTGAGGGCATCGAACATGGGACCCGGAGTGTATCGGGTATGGGCGTATCCACGGCTTCGCGGATCCGAACCGCCGACCCAGCAGCCCTACTCGAGCGGGCGGCCGCGTTCGGTGAGATAGGCCTGCCACAGGATGCGAGCGGCGACCGACCGATACGGCTGCCAGGCCTGGGCGGCCTCGGCGATCTCGTCAGGGGATGCGGCAGCCTCGATGTGCGGGAGTCGGCGAGCCTGGGTGACCAGCGCCAGGTCCGTCGCTGGCCAGACGTCCGGGCGCCCGAGGCCCATGACCAGGTAGATGTCGGCGGTCCAGCGTCCCACGCCGGTATGAGCGGTCAGTGCAGCCGCGACCGCGGCATCGGGCAGGTCTGCGGCACTGCCCAGGTCGAGGCGTCGGGCCAGCGATGCCCGCGCCAGACCGGTCACGTAGCGCGCCTTCTGACGCGTCTGACCAGCCCGACGCAGGCCCTCCTCCCCGAGGCTCGCGATCGCCTCGGGTGTGACCGCCCCCGCGGCCGCGCGGACCCGTTCCAGTGCTCGCTGCGCGGACATCAGCGATACCTGCTGTCCGAGCACGATGTCGACCAGGGTCTCGAAACCGGGACCCTTGAGCCACAGGGGTGGCACGCCGTGGCTCGCCAGCAGCCGCCGGAGGTCCGGGTCACGCCTCGCGAGCCGGCCGCAGGCATCCGCGATGCCGTCCGCGGTGAGCGGCACCGACACGCTCGGTTCGCTCAGCCGAAGAGGGCCTGGGCGAAGGCGTTGGGATCGAAGTCGAGCAGATCATCGACCTGTTCGCCCACGCCCACGAACAGGACCGGCACACCCAGTTGCCGCTCGATGGCGAATGCGATGCCACCCTTGGCCGTCGAATCGAGCTTGGTCAGGGCGATGCCCGTCAGGCCGGCGGCTTCGTGGAATGCCCTGGCCTGGGCCAGCCCGTTCTGGCCGGTCGTCGCGTCGAGCACGAACAACACCTCCGGGGTCGCGGTCGGGCGGCGCCCACCGATGGTGCGCCGGATCTTGGCCACCTCCTCCATCAGGTTTTGCTTGGTGGGCAGCCGGCCTGCGGTGTGCACGATGACGCCAAACCTCGCCCCC
>JBBSOS010000351.1:0-3014 GCA_038259505.1 Candidatus Limnocylindrales bacterium
AGGCCGCGTCCTGGACGGTGGGGTCGGCGGCGGCATTGACCGCTCCCGACCAGCCGCCGAATGCTGCGAACGGAGCGTGGTTGACGCCGTCGATGGCGTTGGGGCAGGTGGTCGCATCGCAGGGCACGAGCGCGCCGGTGGCGCGGTCAAGCACCTGGGTGGATCCAGGCAGGATCATCGATCCGTACTTCTCTGCGACGTAGGTGCCGGGCGCCAGGGTGCCCGTGTCGCCCCAGTCGAGGGTCAGTGCGCAGCGGCCGGTGGTGAACAGGCTGCGGATGGTGCCGAGGTCAGTGTTGTTCTCGTCGGGCGGACCGTAGTCGCCCGTCTTCTTGTAGTTCTGGAGCGCCAGCTTCATGGCGTCGTTGTTGAACAGCGGCTCCATGGTCGCGCTGTCGAAGAACGCGCCTTCGGCAGTGCCCAGGGTCTGGATCATGGGAGCGACGAAGTCGATGACCCACCAATAGCTCTGGCCGCCGACCTTCTTGGCGATGCAGGAACCATAGTCCGGCGTGCCGTCCTCGTTGAGATCCTGGCCGTTGTACTTGGCCGCGACCGCGAGGTAGTCGTCCCAGGTCTTCGGCGCAGCGATGCCGTCCTTCTCCAGCAGGTCCTTGCGGTAGTAGGCCATGTGGAAGTCGCCATCCAACGGGATGGCGTAGGTCTTGCCGCCGTAGGACGCGCTGAAGTCGCGGAAGAACGGCGCGATGTCATCCCACTGGATGCTCGGATCAGCGGCGATCCTGGCGGTCAGGTCCTCCAGGTAGCCGGGCGTCGCGAAGTCGCCGAACCATTGGGGGTTGAAGACATAGGCGTCATAGGCGTTGTTGCCGGTGGATGCATCCAGGATCGCCTTGGTATAGATGTCCTGGAACGGGACCGCGATGACGTTGACGTGGACGCCCGTGAGGGCCTCGAAGTCAGGCGCTCGCGCGATGAGCGGCGCCGCGATCTGCGGCCCGTTGAAGGTCAGCAGGTTGACCGTGGTACCCGGCGGGAACGACGCTGCAGCCGGGGACTGCGCGCCCGCCGGCGATGCAGCCGGTGATCGTGCGCCCTCTGGCGATGCAGCCGGCGATTGGGCGCTCGCCGGCACGCTGTTGGCTGCGATCAGCAGCCCCAGGCTGGCGACCGCCGCCGCTGCCCGGATGGAACGGACTCTCGCCATGTGAGCCTCCTCCTGTGTGCGGGGTCGATCGTCCGGATCGCTGGAGACGTCCGTCTTTGATCGGACGTATGTCCAGCCAGACTGTCGATCGCTCCCCGCGGTTCCTTGAACTCGTCGGGTGTCTGATCCGTCAGGAGGAGACGCCCACGGTCACGGCGGCACGATAGCCTGCTGAACATCCGATGTCTATACCCATTCGCTGTCTCGACATGGTGCTGTATCATCGGATGTCTGAGTCACCTCGTCGGAGGATGTTCCCCTGGCCGCGCCCATGACCGAAGCCGCCATCGAGCGTATCCGCGAGTTGATCGGCAGCGGCGGTCTGCCACCGGGCGCCCGCCTGCCGTCAGAGGCGGAGCTGGCGGTCCAGCTCGGCGCATCGCGCAACACCGTCCGTGAGGCCGTGCGAGCCCTGGTGACTGCGCGGGTCCTCGACGTGCGCCGGGGTGACGGTACCTATGTCACGAGCCTGCGGCCGGAGTTGCTGCTGGAGGGCATCGGGTTCGCCGCGGACATGCTGCAGTCGGGCTTCGCGCTGGAACTCATCGCGGTGCGACGCATCCTCGAACCGGCCGCGACGGCCCTCGCCGCCCGCCACGCGGACGACCAGACACTCGCGCATCTCGGGGACTGCCTCCAGCACATGCGGGACGCCGCCTCGCAGGACGTCCTCGTCCAGTACGACACCGAGTTCCATGCGACCGTCGCCACCGCGTCCGGGAACGCGACACTGTCCTCGATGCTCGCGGGCGTATCTGGCGGGACACAGCGAGCGCGAGTCTGGCGCGGCATCGTGGAGTCCGATGCGGTCGCCCGGACCATTGCACAGCACCAGGACATCCTGCGCGCCATCGAGGCGCGGGATCCCGTCCTCGCGGACGCCGCCGCCCTCGTCCACGTGGCGACGACGGAGGCCTGGCTGCAGCAGATCATCGCGTCGGGCGCGACCTTGGGGGAGGATCACCTCCGTCAGGCACGCCGGACACGTTCCGGCGCCGGCGCGTAGTCAGCCGAGCCCCCGGGCTCGAGGCGGGGGCAAGGGCGGTGCACCCGGGCCCGCGCGGTCCACCAAGGCCCACGCGGTGCACCCGGGCCCGCGCGGTCCACCAAGGCCCACGCGGTGCACCCGGGCACCAGCAAGGGGTCCTGCTGCAGTCGCGTCGTGTGCGGCGTAGCATCGCGCACAGGACGCACCCGCACATCACATCGGAGGACTCGATGGCTCGCAACGCGCGTTCGCTACCGCGTGCAGGAGTAGTGGGCCTGCTCGCTCTCATCGCCACTGTGCTGGTTCCCGGGAGTGCCTTCGCGGCACATTCCATCGGGCATAGCGGGCACCCCGGCGGCTGGTACATCACTGACCGGGCGGCCGAGCCGGGTGCCAGATGTTCGTACACCGGCGGAGGCACGGCCGGCTCGATCTACCTCACCGGCATCAAGCTTCGTCACGGCCCCATCATCACCGGCATCCATACTGCTCTCCGCTCGGTCGGGTACCGGCCCATCATCCAGCGTCACACGAGTCATGGATGGGTGAACGTGACCAAGGGGACGCTGGTCACCGGTCAGGCCAGCCGCAGCCATGCCGCGTCGCTGCAACCCGAGCGGACGGCACTGCCGGTGCAGTCGAAGTACACGAAGTTCCGGCTCGTCCTGAAGCTCATCTGGTATCGCAGTGACGCCACGGTCGAGGCGACGCGACGCGTCGCGCTCGACAGCTACGTTCGGCACTCCGGTTCTGTTGGGTCCGCCTGCACGGGCCGGATCATCACCGCGGACCAATGAGCGCTGGCCGCCCACGAGGCTGCGTCGGCCACGAGAGGGGTGGCCGCCGCCGGCTCGCCGA
>JBBSOS010000352.1:0-3000 GCA_038259505.1 Candidatus Limnocylindrales bacterium
GGGGGGCGGGGGGCTGCTGCCTGGTGCCGCCCGGTATCCCACCGCCACCCTTCGCGCATTTCGGCACGCGCGCACCCCCCTCCAGGCTCGTCGTTTTTGACATGGTCGGGGTCGCTCCGCACCCCCGAGGAGCTCCCCGGCATGAGGCTCGGCGCGGCTGGCTGGAAGCGACCCGGACGGGTGACGAGCCCATGGCCCTCGCCGGGGTGGTGACAAGCGCCTTCGTGAGGATCGTCACCAACAGGCGGGTGTTCCCTGACCCGACCTCGCCGGAGGTGGCCCTGGCGTTCATCGATGCGTTGCAGGAGAGCCCGGCGATCCGACGACTCGAGCCTGGACCGCGACATTGGCAACTGTTCTCGGACCTGTGTCTCCGATCCAATGCGACCGGGGACCTGGTGCCCGACGCCTGGCTGGCGGCGCTGGCCATCGAGAACCGCGCCACGCTGATCACGGCGGACCGCGGGTTCGGTCGCTATCCGGGATTGCGCGGGCGTGATCCGGTCGACGATGTCTGAGCTGCGGTCGCCCGTCCGGGCACATCGTCAGGAGCCCGCTGCCACCGGCGCCGACGAGCGCGTCCCGGTCGTGGGTGACTGGCAGCGAGCGGCCGACTCGGGTCGCGAGTACCGGACGGATCCCACCGATATGTCCGCCGCCGTGTCCATACCTGGCGGCCTGCTGGCCCAGGTGGTCGAGTGGTCCCGCGCCGGCCGTCCGAACGAGGCGTGCGGCCTGATCGCGGGCACGGCGCCGGCACTCGACGGCGGTGTCGCCACCCGTTTCCTGCCGCTGACCAACGCGGCCGCTTCGCCATTCCGGTACCTCATCGACCCCGACGAGCAACTGCGAACCATGCTGGACATCGACGACTTGGACGAGGTCGTGTGGGCAATCGTCCACTCCCACGTCGCGTCTCCGGCCGTCCCCTCCGACACTGACGTCGGGCTCGCCGCGTACCCCGATGCGCTGTACCTGATCTGCTCACTCGCCGACGTGACGCCACACGTTCGTGGCTGGTCGATCGATCACGGTGTCGTGAGCGAGGTCGCCCTCCGCCCACATTGACAACGGCTACTCGCCGATGTCCTCGTTCCAGATCTCGGGGTAGCGGGCGATGAACTCGTCCATCAGTGCCTTGCACTCAGCCGAGCCCAGGACCTCGACGTTGACGCCGCGCGAGCGGAGGTAGTCCTCGTTCCCCCCGAACGTCGAGTTCTCGCCCACGACGACACGCGGGATGCCGTACAGCAGGATGGCCCCGGTGCACATATCGCAGGGCGAGAGGGTCGTGTACAGGGTCGCGCGGCGGTAGGTCGACGCGGACTGCCGTCCGGCGTTCTCCAGCGCGTCGGTCTCGCCATGGCGGATGACGCTGTCCTGCTGGACACGCCGATTGTGGCCGGCCGCCAGCAGCTCGCCATCGACCGCGATGGCTGCACCGACCGGCACGCCACCCTCGGACAGGCTCTTGGCACCCTGCTCGATGGCGATCCGCATGAACGCCTCGTCATCCATGGTCAGCTCCTTCGATATGGCTTGAGATAGGCACCGGGGTAGGCCACGTTCCGACCCGAGATCGCGAGTGCCGCGATGACCGCGAGGTAGGGCAGCGCGAGCATGACCTCTGGCGGCAGGAACTGCCAGCCGTCCATGATCTGGAGCCGAAGGCCGAGCGAGAACACGAGGGCGAAGATGAGGGCGCCCAGGACGCCCCGCCAGATCCGCCAGCGACCGAAGATGACGAGGGCGAGGCAGACCCAGCCACGCCCCGCGATGATGTCCAGGGTGAAGCTGCCGAGCACGGCGAGGGTGAGGAACGCACCACCGACAGCCATCAGCGCGCCACCCAGCATGAGCGTCAGGTAGCGGATGCGCGGCACACTGATACCCGCCGCGTCAGCCGCCTCGGGGTCCTCTCCCACGGCACGGATGGACAGGCCCAGCGGGGTCCTGCCCAGCAACCACCACGCGGTCGGCGCCACGAGCAGGAAGGCGACATACGTCAGGCCGTACTGCTGCGCGATGGCGCCGACGTTGCCTAGGCCGGCAAGCGGGTCCCAGCGCGGGAACGGCTCGATCCGGGGCGCCTGCGACCCACTCAGCAGCAGTCGATTGCCGAACTCGGAGAGCCCGATGAGGCCGATCGTCAGGCCCAGCCCCGACACGTGCTGGTTGGCACCAAGGGTGACGGTCAGGAGCGCCATCACGGCACCCGCGAGCAGGCCGACCACGATCGCGACCAGCAACCCGACGATCGGGTCACCGGTCGCGTACGCGGCTGCGAATCCCGCGAACGCTCCCGCGTACATCGTGCCTTCGATGCCCAGGTTCAGGACGCCGGCACGCTCGGTGATCGTCTCGCCGACGGTGCCGTAGACCAGGGGCGTGGCGTTGCGGAAGGTGGCTGCGAACAGGTCGATGAAGAAGTTCATGCGGGAGCCGCCTCGACCCCGGGTGGATCGGCTCCGGTGGGCGGATCGGTCATCGGCGCAGGCTCGTCCGGCGGTGCGGCCCGTCGCGTCCGCCATGAACGCGCGGCCAGGATGGCCACGACCGCCAGCAGCAGCACGCCCTGCATCACGTCACCCATCTGTGACGGGATATGGAGCGCGCGTTCCGCGCTGCTCGACCCGATGGCGAGGTCGCCCAGCAGCAGCCCCGCGAGCAGCACACCGGGCATGGTCAGGCCGCCGAGCATCGCGACCACGATGCCGGTATAGCCGTAGCCGGGCGACAGCCCGGCGGTGAGCCGATGCTGCAGGCCCGCGACCTCGCTGACCCCCGCCAGGCCTGCGATGGCACCGCTGACCAGCGCCACCCTGAGCAGCGTTCGCTCGACCCGGATGCCCGCGAAGCGCGCCGCACCCGGTGCCAGGCCGACAGCGCGCACCCGGACACCGGTCGCGGTCCGCGTGAGCACCCACCAGGCCGCGACGATGAGTACCACCCCGATGAGGAACCCCAGGTGCAGCCGGGAGCCATCGATGAGCCGCGGGA
>JBBSOS010000353.1:0-2980 GCA_038259505.1 Candidatus Limnocylindrales bacterium
GACCGGCCGGATGGCGCCATCCCGCACCGCGGTGATGTCCGCCCAACCGGGACGCGCCGCCACGACATCCGGGCAGACGCCGTAGGACGCATCGCCCAGCACGATGACCTCCGGATCGGCGACGATGAGCTGCTCCACGGGGATGCTGAACACGGCCGGATCGGTGGTCGTGATGGCGTCGCCGCCGGCGAGCTCGACCATGTCCGCGATGAACGAGTCGGGTGCCGGGCCGTACAGCTCCGGCTGGTCGCCGATCTCGTAGAAGGTCCGGGGCGTGGTGCTCGCGGCCGTCGCGAGCCCGCTGATGCGATCGATGGATGCACCCATGTCCGCGACCATGGCCTCGGCTGCGGCATCCGCGTCACCACCCAGAGCGTCACCGATGAGCCGGATGTCATCGAGCACGTCGTCGACCCGCTGGGCATACACCACGACCACGGGATAGCCGAGATCGCGCATCCGGGCGATGTCGGCGTCCGGCGTGAAGCCGTTGCCGGCCGCGAGCACCAGGTCCGGATCGAGCGCCACGACCTGTTCCATGACCACGCCCGTGTAGGAGGCCACGTCCGGCAGTGCCGCCGCCTCCGCCGGATAGTCGTCGAAGTCCGTGCCGCCGACGAGTCGGTCGCCGGCGCCCAGGGCGTACACGATCTCGGTGTTGGCGGGCGACAGGGAGATGATCCGCGGCGGCTCGACAGCGAGGGTCACGACAGTCCCGGTGTCATCGGTGAGGGTCGTCGTCGGAGCGGAGGGCCCGGCCTGCAGGGAGGGACTCTGCGCCGCCGTGAGCCCGCTGAGTGCGATCGTGGCAGCCGCGGCGACCGCCAGGCCCGCGAGCCGGGCATGACGAAGCACCTTGCCGCGTTCGCAGGAAGGGGCCGTGGGATCGAGGCCGCGTGGGGTCAAGGTGCCATCCCTCTCTCTCGGAAGGTGTGTGCACGACCCCGGGACCGGCGACCGGACTTCCAGCCTGTTGGCTGGTCACCGTAGCGGGACTGTGCCGGGATCTCACCGGCTTCGCGATCACGGGGTCAGGCGTGTTCGGTTGTCCCACCGAGCATAGCAGGCGCTTCTGTCGGGACGCGTAAGTCCGCGGTAAGGGCCTCGCCCGATACTGCGAAGCGTCCGCCTCCCCGCCGGGAATCCGCCCGCCGGAGGAGGTCTCGCATCATGCGGGAGGTTCATCATGGGCGACGCGCGCTGCTGCTCGTGGCCATCTCGATGCTGACGGTCAGCAACGCTTTCGACGGCCCGGTCGTCGCTGGACGTTCGGCGCCACCCACTGGCATCCCCTCGTGCACGGCCGTGCCCGTCGACCGGGCGCGACCACCCGGAGACGGACCGCCACCCAGGCGGCTCATGCCTGCGGGGCCCAAGGCCGCCCGATGGGCGAGCACGCTCGACGGGTCAGGTTCGATCACTGGGCACACCCTCACCATCGGCCGCTCGACGTGGCACGCCGGGCCCAGGGCATTCGCGGATGGGCCCTTCGGCCCGACGCTCGTCACCGGCGAGCGGTCGCCCCGCGGTACGCACCTGCGGCTCATCGACCTCGGTCGCGGCTGTGTGTCGCGCACGATCGAATTGCCATCCCTTGTGTATGGCTCCCTCATGATGCCCGACGGCACGCTCGTGGTCAGTCTCGTCCACTCAGGCACCCGAGCCGAGCTCGGCGTCTGGCAGATCGGCACGGATCCGGAGATGGATCCGCAGCAGATCATCAGCCCACCCACGGGTGAGGTCGCGACAGCTGCCCTGCGCGAGGTCGCCCTCGGCCTCTCATCCTTCAGCGTCCAGGCGCGATGGTGTGCCGGGGGTACGTGCCAGACCCGACGTCACCTGCGCCGTGGTACTGGTCTCGCCGCGCTCGTCGACCTCGACCCGGATGCGAACACGGACAACACCTCATCGCTGCCGTTCCGGTCGCCCCGTCCGGTGCCCGTGTACGACCGCTGGTTCCCGTGGAGCGTGCTGTCCTACAAGTACCACGCGACCGATACATCCCCCAGTTGGATGCGGGCCGCCGTGGACGACGCAGCGGATGACGCGACCGACTCCTCGAAGTCGTTGTCACCCATCTTCATCCGGATGGAGGGCAACTCCAAGGGCATCATCCGGTACACGTCGAGCTTCCCATCGAGCTGCCAGGCCGCCATCGCATGCGCCAGCCACGACAACGACCAGTGGACCCTGCGGATGCGACCCCAGGGCTACGACTTCCGGTGGGGCGAGCTGCGCTGGTGCCAGAAGGCGACGTCCGACGGCTGCTTCGACGCCGAGCGCGTCGCGTTGCACGAGTTCGGGCACGTGGTGGGACTCGACCACCCCGAGACCGCTGGGTTTCGACTATCCCCCTCGTACACGGTCATGCACCAGGTGACACCGTCGCGACCCCATTCCTCGTGGGACCGCCACGGCTTCGGCTCCTGTGACGTCGCGAGCCTCCAGGAGCAGTATGGCCTGCCCACGATGTCCACCCACATCGCCGGCTGCAACGACGTGGATACCCGGATCAGCCTCTCCACGTCCGCGTCCCGGCTGACCGCGGGGAGCAAGCTGGTGCTCACAGCGACCCTGCGCATCCGGTCGGACAGCGCTAAGTATCGCGAGATCAGCGGCATCCGCCTGAACGCTCGCTCCGTCCAGCTCAAGCGTCGACCGGCGGGAAGCTCGGGGGCCTGGACGACGTCGTGGATGCGCTGGGCCGAGGTGCCGGGCATCTACACCCTCACCCTGTACCCCCGAGCCACGTACGAGTACAAGGCCGTCTTCCCGTCACCCGATGACGAGGGGCTCAACGGCGATACGTCCGATGAGGTCAGGGTGCCGGTCACGGGCGTCTGCAGCGGCATCTGTCCGAGCGAGGAGGATCCCACATGACCCGACCACGGAGCGGTATCGGCCGTTCGGCGCGTCCCTGGATCGTCGTACTGGCCATCGCCATCGCCGGCCTGTCGACGACAACGGCGCTCGGCCAGAC
>JBBSOS010000354.1:0-2973 GCA_038259505.1 Candidatus Limnocylindrales bacterium
GTGCCGAAGCGGCGACCAACCAGCTCGTGCGACCCGGTCGTCTGACAGGGATCCCGGATCACGCCCAGCGCCCGGATCACGCCCAGCCCCCGGATCACGCCCAGCGCCCGGATCACGCCCAGCCCCCGGATCACGCCCAGCCCCCGGGGTCCCGCCCAGCGGGTGAGCGCGCCAACGAACGGTCCGGGAAGTCGCTACAGCGGGTCATCAGCGTCCTGTCTGCCCGGACGGCGGGCGGCGCGGCGAACGAACGTCGACGCGGGGGCGTTCCTTGTCCTGCTTGCCCGCGTTGCGGGCGCTGGGCCCACACATGTCGACCCTGTACGCGCCCGTCAGGCAGTCTCGGATCGCCCACGCGATGGTCCCATGACGATGATCGTGTCGGAAGCCGGTTCGCGACCGTCCGCGAGCGCCCGCCAGCATGCTCGGCCACTGCCTGGGAACTCGGCCGCCAAGGTGGGACCTGCAAGAGCAAGGGCGAGTCGATTGTTGCGTGTACCGGCCACGAGCAGCACCACCCGCACCCCGTTCGATGCCTCGCGCTTGAGCGCCACCCGGCGCAACAGTGCCTGAATGTCATGGATGCGAGTCTCGGCCTCGACCACGAACGTGGCGCCTGTCCGCACGTGTCGAATCTGTGCATCCCACGCTCGCTGATCGTTGTCTGCCACCAGCACCTCGAACCGCCACCTCCAGTGGATGCCGAGGCGGTCGCGCAGATCACCCATCAGGCGAAGTTGAGGCTCATCCCGGAGCATGCGCTCGCCCGGGTAGGTCCGGACCACGACATCGAGGCCGAGCATCGCGCCGATCAGGACCAGGGTGTTGGCTGGGACGGCGTGATTCTGGCCAAGCTCGATGCGCGCGAGTTGCGACGTCGAGATCCGCGCCGCTTGGGCTATCTCGCGCTGACTCCGGCCCGCCGAGACCCTGGCGTCGCGGAGCTCCGAACAGATGGTCGACGTGGTCCTGGATGCGCGCCGAGCCGCGCGGTCGTACTTGCGTTCGCTGCTCGTCATCGTTCGCTGCTCGTCATCGTTCGCTGCTCGTCATCGTTCGCTGCTCGTCATGCCGGGGGTGATGGTGACGCCCACGATCTACTTGACCCTTACGCCGAGGTGGCCGGTGGGGGCGCGTCCCGTTGAGCGGGTGGGCGCGCCAACGACAGCCTGGAACGGCGGCGAGGCGGGGTCTCAGGCGCTGGATTCGGCCCGCCGCGCGGGCAGAATGGCCGAGGAGCGATGTGGCGGGCAGGCTCATTGTCCTCCACGCCCGCTGCACGGGACGCGGGCACAGAACGGAACGAGAGCCAATCCGCGTCCGAGATCCTGCATCGGGCGCGGAAGTGAGCACGGCCGTGGGCCCAGGGACACGGCCCAGGGCGCTTCGCGGGGGTCCGGGAGCCTCTGCTAGTATCGAGCGACCATGACCATGGATCGACTACGCACCCTGGGCTTCCTGCTGGCGTTCGGGCTCACCGGCATCATGCTGTTCTCGTTCTACGGGGCGTTCAGGTCCGCGATCGAGGGCGGCAACTGGGTCGCCTTCCTGGGCGGCATCCTCATGGGCACGGCGATGGTCTCGCTGCTGGTCGTGATCATGCTCACGCCCGATCGTCGACAGACCGGCTGGGTGAAGGCGATCACCAGCGTCAACACCCGGTATCTGTTCGGTGTGCTCATCCTGGCCTGGATACTGACGATGGGCTTGCTGATGTCCATGGGCCTGCCCGCCACCGAGGAAGGTGGTCTGGCGCTCATCGGCATGTTCGCGGGCATCTTCATCTTCATGGGGTTCATCTGGTCCGTCATCGGCGAGTGAGGGCATGCCATCGCTCGGCCGCGCGGCACGGGGATGCAGGGTCAGCCGTCGTGACACCGGTCAGGGGCTCGCCGAGTACGCCCTGATCCTGTCGCTCATCGTCATCTTCTCGGTCATCGCGCTGCTGCTCATGGGCGACCAGATCAGCGCGATCCTGTCCACCATCGCCGGACAGCTGTGAGACCGACGTGACCTGCCACGGGCTCGGGCCGTCCACTGACGGGGTCGTGCCGTCCACTGACGGGGTCGTGCCGCCCACCAATGGGGTCGTGGTCTCCCCTGACGGGGTCGTGCCGTCCACCAATGGGGTCGTGGCCTCCCCTGGGGCATGATGGGACCATGAAGACCGTCACCATCGATTGGGACCCTGTCGGCGAACGGTTCGTGTCCGAGGGCTCGCACCGGGGACAGCGGATCGACATCAACGCGCCGCGGCTGCTCCCCGAGGACGAGGGGCGCCACGGACCGGCCGGGTATTCCGCGTCCGAGCTCCTGCTCGCGGCGGCAGGTTCGTGCGCGGCTTGGGACGTGGTCGAGATCGCGAAGAAGCAACGCCAGGACGTGCGCGGCCTCACGGTCACGGTCGAGGGCGACCAGGCCGCGGAGGCACCGTGGGCATATCACACGGTCACGCTGCGCTTCACGGTCCGGGGCCACGACCTCGACACAGCGGGCCTGGAGCGGGCCATCACCCTCGCGGTGGACCGGTACTGCTCGGTCGTCGCCACCATACGCGGGGTCGCCACCGTCACGTCCCAGGTCGAGGTCATCAACGAGACCGCCCAGACCGGGGAAGCACCGGCCGATCCAGCCGCCTGACCTCGCGCGGCGGCACTGCCATGGGTCCGTTCGAGCGACTCGGTCGACTCATGGCGCGTTGGCGCTGGTGGGTCATCGGATCCTGGGCGGTGCTGGCGCTGGTCGCGCTGCCGCTCGCACCACAGGCACCCGGCGTGCTCCAGCCTGGGGGCTTCACCGCCGAGGGTCTCGAGGCGGCGCGGGCCCGCCGGCTGCTGGAGGACCGCCTGGGGCTTGCGCCCTCCGCCCTGGTCATCGTCGTCCAGTCCACCACCGGGCTACGGGCGGGTGACCCAGCTTTCGAGGCAGCGGTGGCTCGCGCGCTCGGAGGCGTGGCGACCGTCCCTCACGTGA
>JBBSOS010000355.1:0-2971 GCA_038259505.1 Candidatus Limnocylindrales bacterium
ATCGACTGTGTGGCCTCATCACGGCGCGCGCCCAGAGCTCCATCATCATGGGCCTTGGCTCCGGCCCGGATGCGCACGGTCAGTTGCTCATCTATCACGATGCCTTTGGCCTGTATCCCCGGTTCAAGCCTCGCATGGCCAAGGTGTTCGCCGATGCCGGCGCCGTCATCCGTCAGGGCCTCGAAGCCTACGTGGCCGAGGTCACGGAGCGCTCCTTCCCGCAGCCCGAGCACTGGTTCGGCATGCCCGACGAGGCGTACGAGGAGTTGCTGCGGGGTCTCGAGGACCGTGAGGCTCCCGGCCGCGGCGCTGACATCCCGGCCGACGGGCGCAGGAGTGTCGGGGCGTGACGCGCCGGTTCGCTCGGCGCATGGACCGAGTGCAGCCGAACGCCATCGGGGAGCTCCTGAAGCATGGTGCCGATCCGTCCGTGATCTCGTTCGCGGGCGGCTATCCGGACCCTGCCCTGTTCCCGGCACGCGAGCTGGCGATGGTCCTGCACCAGTTGTTGACCGAGGAGAGCGGCGACGCTCTCCAGTACACCGTGTCGGACGGTCTGCCATCACTGCGTGCGCATGTTGCGGAGCGCATGCGGCGCGACGGCGTCGACTGCACGGCCGACGACGTGCTCATCCTCCAGGGCGGCCAGCAGGGCCTCGACCTCATGGGCAAGCTGCTGCTCGACCCCGGTGACACGGTCGTCACCGAGGACCCCACGTTCCTGGGTGCGCTCATCGCCTTCGCGCCCAACGAGCCAACGTACGCTCCGGTGCGCACCGATGGCGACGGCATGGACATGGACGACCTCGAGCGAGTGCTCGCCCGCAGCCCTCGCGCCAGGCTGCTGTACACGGTGCCCGACTTCCAGAACCCGATGGGCGTGACGCTGACCCTGGAGCGTCGGCGCCGGTTGATGGAGCTCGCCAACGAGCACGACCTGCTGGTGCTGGAGGACACCCCCTATCGGCACCTGCGATACGACGGTGATGCCCAACCGACGCTCAGGAGCCTCGACACCCAAGGTCGTGTCGTGTACCTGGGCAGCTTCTCCAAGATCCTGACGCCGGGCATGCGCCTGGGCTGGGCGGTCGCGAGTCCGGACGTCCTGTCACGGCTGGGCCTGCTCAAGCTGGCCGCGGACACCCAGACGAGCACCCTCAACATGGCGGCGGCCGCCGCGTACATGGAGCAGTTCGACCTGGACGCCCACATCGCCGACGTGTGCAGCGCCTACCGGCACAAGCGCGACCTGATGCTCGAGACGCTGGCAGCGGCCATGCCCGCGTCCGTGTCATTCACGCGTCCCGCGGGTGGCCTGTTCACGTGGCTCAGCTTTCCCGACGGGTTCGATGCCGCTGCGTTCATGCGCGACGAGGCGCTGCCCAAGGCGAAGGTGGCCTACGTGCCGGGCGGCACGTTCTTCCCGGTGACGCAGCGACCCAATCACGCGCGTGTCAACTACTCTGCCGCCTCCGACGAGAAGATCCGCTCCGGCATCGGTCGGTTGGGCGAACTCCTGCGGGCGACACTCGACGGCTGAAACAGTCCGCCACGGCGCTGTGTCAGTCGCTGCCCGCGCCCAGCGTCAGGCCTGTCACGAGGCAGTCCTCGGCGAAGCGCGCCTGGGCGTCGGTCGTGGGGTCCCAGCGGGTCGGGAAGCACACCAGCCGATCGAGGCCGGTATCCCGGTAGGCACCCAGCGCGTCGACGCGCGCCTGGCCCGGTGAGCGCATCTCCTCATCGAGGGCATACAGGGAGAACCGGAGCGACGCAGGGTCGCGCCCGGTCTGCTCGCAGCGTGCCCGTGCTTCCCTGATGCGCACCGCCACCTCGGCGGCCGGCAGGAACACGAGGTTCAGCTCATCGGCGAACCGGACGGCCAGACCCGCAGTGCGGTTGCGCCCGTTGCCGCCGACGATGAGCGGGATGTGCCCCTGGACGCCCCTGGGGACATTGACGGCATCCCGGACCTGAACGCGCTTGCCCTCGAATGTGGCGCGACCCGGCGCCAGCATTCGGGTGATGACTTCCAGGTGCTCCTCGAAGGTATCGAGCCGCTCACCGATGGGCGGGAAGCCATATCCATAGGCGCGCCACTCGTCCTCCTTCCAGCCGGCCCCGATGCCCAGCTCGAAGCGACCACCACTGATGACATCGATGGTCGATGTCAGCTTCGCGGTCAGGGCCGGGTTCCGGAAAGCCGTGCACACCACCATGTGACCCAGGCGCACTCGCGATGTGACCATGGCCAAGGCGGTGAGGGTCGAGAACGACTCGAACGTGATCTCATCGGTCGGCTCGGGCACGGTATGGAAGTGATCGAACACCCCGAGCGCCTCGAAGCCGAGCGACTCGGCGTCGCGTGCCAGATCGACCGTTCGCTGCCACGCTGTGGCCGCGTCCCAGCCGTCGTATTCGCCCTTCCACCCCTGGGGTGCCATCACGCCGACCTGCATCCGATCTCCTCCGTCTCATGAACATGCGTCGGCGCATGATGTCATGCATGCATGTATGCCCAGGACCATCCAGATCCGCGACCTCGATGATGCGGTGTACGCGGCGCTCGTCCGGCGAGTGGCAGAGGTCGGCCTGACGGCGCCGGACCTCCTGCGTCGGGAGGCGGCGCGGCTGGCCTCGCGGCCGACCATGGAGCAGTGGCTTGCGCGAACCCGTCGCCGTCCCGCAGCTCGACAGGCAGTGGAGGACCTCCGCGACTGGCCCGCCGAGCGATTCGGGCACCGGTCGCTGCTCGAGCGAGCGTGGGAGCTGCGCGACACCGTCCGGACGTGGGATGCCATCTACGTCGCACTCGCGGAGGCCCTGGACGGCACGCTCCTGACCCTCGATGGGCGGCTGGCACGTGTCCCCGGGCTCCCCTGTCGCGTGGAGTTCCTGTCGCAGTAGCGACCCGATCCGTCCCGGCGGCGCGGCAGTTCGCTATCGTTCGGATGGACAGGCTCCACGACCCACC
>JBBSOS010000356.1:0-2969 GCA_038259505.1 Candidatus Limnocylindrales bacterium
CGATGACCTGCTGGGTCGTGGCCTTGCCACCCGCCGCGTCGGCGTAGTCACCGGACGGGATGGACGCCTTGCTGATCTTGATGTCCGGCCGCGTGTCCAGGGCACCCTTGATGAAGCCACCCTCCTGCTTCAGCCAGTTGGTGTCGTCCGCGAACGATGTCACGACACCGATGGTCCCGGTCTTGGACATGGTCGCTGCGAGCACGCCCGCGAGATACCCGCCCTGCTGGCTGTCGGTCTCGATATCGCTGACCTTGCCTGCTGCGAGCAGCTCCGGTCGGTCATAGACGAGCACCGGCACGCCGGAGTCATCGGCGAACTGTGATGCCGGGGTGCTGTAGCCCCCGGCCTGCGCGATGATCAGCTGCGCGCCGCTGTCGGCCAGTTGATGCAGGATCGGCGTCGGGTCGCCATATCCGGAGCCATCGGCCATCTCCAGCTCGGCGCCGATGGACGCGGCGGCCGCCTTGGCACCCTCGGCACCCTGCTGGTTCCAGCCGTAGTCATTCGCCTGCTCCGGCGAGAGGTACGCGATCTTGGTGATGCTGCTCGCCATCGGGCTGCCAGCCGCCATGCTGGCCGCGGCCATGCTCGCGGGAGCCATGCTGGCATCGGGGCTCTGGGCGAACGCCGGGGCGGCGGCCGCAAGCAGCAGCGACGCCGAGACCAGACCTGCGGACACGGCCGCGACACGGGAGCGACTCGATCGCTCTGACATGGACGTTCTCCTCCTGGTGTGATGACGCCTGACTCGACGGGTGCCGTGAGGCCGTGACCGGCCAGCGGTCACCAATGTAGTATGAGCAGGGGCATGTTGACAGTCAACACAGGCCGGGACACCACCCCAACGAGCGGCATGCGGCACGCAGGCGGACGATGACACGAGGGTTCCCTGGCGGGGGCGACGGGTTCGACACGACGACCCTCCGCGGTCGCGTCTACCAGCATCTTCGGGAGGGGATCCTGACGAGCCGGATCGCGCCCGGCACGGTCCTCCAGGAGGTGCCCCTGGCCGAGTCCCTGGGCGTCAGCCGCGGGCCGATCCGCGAGGCGCTCGGTGATCTCGCCGCCGAGGGCCTGGTGACCATCACGCCCCGGCGCGGCGCCATGGTCTCATCACTCAGCAAGCGCGACTTCCTTGAGGCGTACCAGGTGCGCGAGGTGCTGGAATCCCTCGCGGTCCGACTGGCGGTGCCGGTCATGACGGAGGCCCACTTCGGGCAGCTCGATGACGCCCAGGCGAGGATGATCGCGGCGGACGCCGCGGGTGACTTCCTCGGTTTCTTCGAAGCCAACATCGAATTCCACGACCTGTGGGTCGTCGCGGCCGGCAACGGCAAGCTCCTGGACGTGTATCGCCGGCTCATCGGCCAGATGGCACCGTATCGACGGCCATCGGCGCTGCTGCGTGGCGGCCTCGACCGATCCATCTCGGAACATCGCGAGATCATGGATGCGGCGCGTGCCCAGGATGCCGCCCGCGCCAGCGCCCTCATGCTCCAGCACATCCAGGTCCCGCAACGTCGGCTGATGACGCTCACCGAGGAGGAGTTCGCGCGTGAGACCCAGGGTGCCGTCGAGGCGATGACGGCCGACGGTCGTCCCGGACGGCGCGCCCTCCTCAGCTGATGGATGCCGGCGCTGTCTGATCAGGCAGGCGCCGGTGCCGGCGCGGTCGAGTCAGGCGGGCGCCGGTGCCGGCGCGGTCGAGGATCGGATGACGACCTCGGGTGCGTCATCGATGACCAGGTCCCCGACCGGTTTGCCGGCGAACGCATCGAGCAGCATCCGGACGGCCTCCTGACCCATTCGGAAGTTGGGCATCCGGATGGTCGTCAGGGGTGGCGCCGTGTGCGCCGCGAACGGATGGTCGTTGAACGTGACGAGCGACGCATCCCGGGGTACCGAGCGACCGGACGCTGCGAGGGCAGCCAGTGCACCGATGGCGCTCATCAGGCTGGCCACGAAGAACGCGGTCGGCGTGTCATCGGGGGCGGCCCGAAGCACCGTCTCCAGCGCGAGGCGGCCGCCGTCCTCCGTGGGGGCACCCGCAGCGAGCCAACGCGGATCGATCCGGATCCCGGCACCGGCCATGGGTGCCCCATAGCCCGTCAGGCGGCGACGGGCGGTGTCCGTGTCGGCGGCCAGCCCCAGGTAGCCGATGCGCCGGTGGCCCAGCGACAGCAGGTGCTCGACGGCCATCCGGCTGCCGCGCTCATCGTCCACGACCACCGACCCATGCACCCGCGACGTCCGCCGATTGACGAGCACGAGTGGGATGTCGCGCTCCACGAGTTGCGCGACGAGGTGGTCGTCGATGGACGCGAACGCGACGATGAGCCCGTCCAGTCGCCCATCACCGATGAGTCGCTCGTACGCGCCATGGATGGCGTCGGCCGCGGCCTCCGCCTCCACGACCATCACCAGCTTGCCGGCCGCGGCTGCGGCGGCCTGGATACCGTGGGTGACATCGGCGAAGCCCAGGTTGTCGAGGCTGGGGATGATGAGCCCGAGGGTATCGGTCCGCCTGGTGCGCAGTCCGCGGGCGAGCGCGTTGGGCCGGTACCTCAGTTCACGGGCCGCGTCGAGGATGCGCTGCCGCGTCTCGGGTCGCACCTGCTGGCCGGGATCGTCACGCAGTACCCGCGACGCGGTCGATGGATCGACCTCCGCCCGCCGTGCCACATCCTTCAGGTTGGCCACGTCACGCTCCCGGATCTATGCCGGGTCGACGTACGGACGGGCCGCGACCGAGCCGGCGGGCACTATCGTGGCAGGGTTGTCGACCAGAGGCGAGACCGAACCTGTCGGGTCAGCCCTGGTCCGCGGCCCGATCATCGGCACCGGGCGGCACGTCACGCGCATCGCCCACCGGCGGACCGCCCACGACGCCGGCCGCCTGGAGCCGCTCGATGTCGGCGTCCGAGTGACCCAGCTCGGTGCCCAGCACCTGGCGGTTGTCCTGGCCC
>JBBSOS010000357.1:0-2958 GCA_038259505.1 Candidatus Limnocylindrales bacterium
GCACCACGATCTCGGTCACGTCATCGGGGAGCACCTCGAGCGCCGCCCGGACTGCGTCCGCGGTACCCCGGGGCTCGTCCTGCACGGCGAACGCGGTACCGGCCGGCATCGCGGCGCGGACGGACTCGGTCGCAGGCGAGATGACCACGAGCGGTGGCCGACCGGTCGCCTCCGCAGCCGCCTCGATGACGTAGTCGAGCATCGGCCGTCCGCACACCCGGTGGAGCACCTTGGGCACGCTCGAACGCATCCGCGTCCCGAGGCCGGCGGCAAGGATGACCGCGATCGGGCCTGAGCTGGCGACGCTGGTCACGAGGGTGCCGCGTCGCCGGTGACTGATGGAGGAATGCTGCCCATGGGGTTGCGAGACTGTACGGTCGCCGGACTCGGGGTGTCAAACATCCCGTCGGCGCGCGACTGCCTCGACCTCGGCCAGGGCGCCCTTGGGCAGCGCCACGACCGCGAACGTGGAGCGGGCCGGCGGTGGCTCGCGGAAGAACCGGGCGTAGACGCCGTTGAATGCGGCGAAGTCCCCGATGTCGGCGAGGAAGCAGGTGGTCTTGACCACGTTCGTGTAGTCCAGGCCTGCCGCCGCGAGCACCGCGCCCAGGTTCTGGAGCGCCCGCTCGGTCTGAGCCTCGACACCACCGCTCACCAACTCGCCGGTGGCGGGGTCCAGGCCCACCTGACCGGAGCAGTACACGGTGTCGCCGGCATCGATGCCCTGGCTGTATGGACCGACGGCACCGGGTGCACCGTCTGTCGCGATGCGCGTTCCGCTCATGGATCCCTCCGGTTGGTGATGGCGATGGGTCGCGGGCCGGTCGAACACGTCGCGATGACGTGCAGTCCCGCCAGCGCGGGGTCCGACCCGATACGACGAGCGTCCTGCGTGGCGCCGTCGGGGGAAGGATAGAGGGCGAACAGCGTCGAGCCCGATCCGGTCAGCAGGAACGGCCGTTCCAGGCGCGACTCGAGGGAGCTCCGCAGTTCGCCGAGGCCGGCGGTCACGGTCGCCGCGGCGGCCCACAGGTCGTTGGCGTCCCGGAGGCGCGGGGCCAGCTCCACCAGGGCTGACGGCGTGGCCCCGGCACGAAGCCGGGTCGCCAGCTCGTCCACGGTGCCGCCAGCCTCGGACGCTACGGTCCCGGGTCCGGTGTCCCACGCCCGGAAGACATCCCGGGTGGTCGCACCGAGCGGCGGCGCCACGAGCAGCAGGCCCACGGGCTCGATGGGTGGCGGCAGCGGCTCCACCGACTCGCCGATCCCGGTCACGAGCGCGGCGCCGGCCCCATCGACGAAGAACGACACGTCGGCGCCGATGGCGGCAGCCAGGGATCGGATGCTGACCTGGTCGGGGATCCCGGGATGGAGCATGGCGAGCAGTTGCAGCATCGCTGCGGCGTCGGAGCTGCCCCCGCCGAGGCCCGCAGCGATCGGGATGCGCTTGTGCAGGCCGATGCGCACCGACGGGATCTGCCCGCCTTCGGCCGCGGCTGCGGCCCGGAACGCGGCTGCAGCACGCAGCACGAGGTTGTCGGCGACGGGGCACTCGACCTCACCCTCGATGGTGAGCTGATCAGGTCCCGCGAGGTCCGCGTCGCGCAGGCACCAGACATCGTCGGAGAGTCGGAGCCGCAGGAACACCGAACTGAGCTCGTGATAGCCATCCGCCCGGACCCCCGTGATAGACAGTGCCAGGTTCACCTTGGCCGGTGCCGCCACCTGGAGCATCATCGGCGGCGGCCATCGATGGGTCCCAGCCTGGCCGACAAGGCCAGCCAATCATCCACGGACAGCGTCTGGGGTCGTCGGTCGAGGTCGATGCCCGTGGCGGTGAGCGCGTCCTCGACTCGATCGCGGCCGACGGTCGGCAGTTGGCGCACCAGGACGTTGTGGATCATCTTGCGGCGCTCGCGAAAGCCCGCCTGGACCAGTCGCCACAGGTCGTCTTCCAACCCCGGTGGCAACCGGCGAGGTCGGGTGATGCCGGTGAGCACCGCGGAATCGACGGTCGGCGCCGGTTCGAACGCGGACGATGGCACGACGCACACGATCCGGACGTCCGCGTGGTACTGCACGAATACCGAGAGGTAGCTCATGCCGCCCGGAGGTGCTGCGATGCGCTCCGCGACCTCGCGCTGGACCATGAGCGTGAAGCGATCGGGTCGGGGTTCATCACCGAGCACCTGGTGGAGCACCGGGCTGGTCACGTGGTACGGCAGGTTGGCCACCAGGTCCCACGGCGCATCCACCAGCAGATGGAGGTCCGTGTCCAGGATGTCGCCCTCGACCAGTCGCAACGTCGCGATGCCCGCGAAGCGTTCCGAGAGGTGCCGGTAGAGGCGCCCGTCGACCTCGACCGCGGTGACCCGGGCGCCGGACCGGAGCAGGGCTGCGGTCAGGATGCCGATGCCCGGCCCGATCTCCAGCACCGGCCGGTCCGGTCCAGATCCGGAGGCATCGATGATGGCGTCGAGCACCACGCCGTCGACGAGATGGTTCTGGCTCAGGCGCTTGTTCGCCCGCAAGCCGTGCCGGCGGAGGTACCGCTCCACCTGCTCTGGTCCCAGGTGGACCGCATCGAGCTCGAGCAGCGGATCAGGCTGGGCGGCCGGCACGCCAGCCACCTCGTTCATGTCCGCTCGCCGGAGGTCGGCAGGGCGCTGGCCGGAGACCCATCTCGGGTGGCCAGCTTGTACGAGGGACGCGCCTCGAGGTCCGGACCCGCCCGTTCGCCGGCCACGAATCGGCGGAACCCGGCAGCGCCGATCATGGCGCCGTTGTCCGTGCACAGGCCCGGCCTGGGCACCGCGAGCGGGATGTCCAGGTCGCGAAGGCCTGTCGCGATCGCCTCGCGCAGCACCCCGTTCGCGGCCACTCCGCCCCCCATGATCACGGTCCGGGCACCGATGGCGGCAGCGGCCCGCACCGTTCGGGTGGCGAGGACATCGACCA
>JBBSOS010000358.1:0-2953 GCA_038259505.1 Candidatus Limnocylindrales bacterium
CGCGGGCAAAGCCCATCTCGTGGGTGGCGAGGACCATGGTCATGCCCGCGTGCGCGAGCTCGCGGATGACCGACAGCACTTCGGCGACCAGCTCTGGGTCGAGGGCCGAGGTGATCTCGTCGAGCAACAGGATGTCCGGCTGCATCGCCAGCGCCCGGACGATGGCCACCCGCTGTTGCTGGCCGCCCGACAGCCGATCGGGCACGGCATCGCGCTTGTCCGCCAGGCCGAAGCGCGTCAGCAGCTCATCCGCGTGCGCTTCCGCCTCGGCTCGGGGCATCCGCAGCACCTTGCAGGGTGCCAGCGTGACGTTTCGCAGGACGCTCATGTGCGGGAACAGGTTGTAGGCCTGGAACACGATGCCGACGCGACGGCGGATGCGGTCCACATCGACGCCCCTGGCGGTGATCTCGGCGCCGCCGATGAACACCCGACCGGCATCGATGGGCTCCAGGAGGTTGATGCATCGGAGCAGGGTGCTCTTGCCCGAACCGGAGGCACCGATGAGGCACACGACCTCGTGCTCCGCGACCGTCAGGTCGATGCCCCCGAGTACGAGATGGTCACCGAACGACTTGCGCAAGGCCTCGATGCGAAGCGCCTCGCCGCCCAGTGCCTCGCCGCCCAGTGCTTCACCCAGCGGCTCCTGCGCACCCAGCGCGCGCAACGCTTCACCGGGCGGCCCCTGGGGCAGCCCTCCCCGATCGCTCACCGCGCACCCGCCAGATATCGCCGGCGATCGCGCGCCACGAGCCAGTCCACCAGGCGTGCCATGGGGATGGTGAGCAGCAGGAACAGCATCGCGGACACGAGATAGGGCGTGAAGTTGAACGATGCCGAGGCCATGATCTGGGCGCGTCGGAACGCCTCCACGGGTCCCAGGAACGAGATGAGGGCGGTGTCCTTCTGCAGCCCGATGAAGTCGTTGAGCAATGGCGGGATGACCCGTCGCACGGCCTGCGGCAGGACCACGTACCGAAACGTCTGGATGCCGCTCAAGCCCAGCGACCGTGCTGCGGCTTCCTGGCTGGGATGGACCGACTCGATGCCCGACCGGTAGACCTCGGCGACATATGCGGTCCAGACCAGGACCAGGGCCACGACGCCCCAGACGTACACGTCCGAGGTCAGTCCCGGGATCCGCAGGGCCGGGATACCAAATCCCAGGACATAGATGATGAGGATGCTCGGCAGACCGCGGAACAGGTCGATGTACACGATCGCGAACAGCCGAAGCGGGAAGAACACCGGATCGCGGAGGCTGCGCATCGCCGCCAGCACGAGGGCGAACACGAGGATGAGCGCCTCGGCGATGAGGAAGATCGAGATGTTCACGAGCAGCCCGGCCAGCACCTTGGGCAGTGCTTCGGCGAACTTGTTGCCGTCGAAGAAGGTCCGCTGGGCGGTCGGCCAGCCGGCCGAGTCGAGGACGATCCAGATGGCGAGCCCGAACACCGCGAGAGTGCTGACGGTAGCGATGAGCACAGCAGCGCCGCGCGACCCCCTGAGCGCTCTGCGCGGCGCGGATGTCATGGCCCCGGGCTGACGGCGGCGACCGTCGTTCACCTCGATGCGGGGGGCCCGGAGGTCACTGGTAGACGGGGATCGCCTCGCCGCCGCCGATCCACTGGTCGTAGATCGACTGGAGGGTCCCATCGGACTTGATGACCGCGAGTGCCTCATCGACGCACGCGGTCAGCGGGCTGCCCTTCTCGAGCACCATGCCCATCTGGTCCACCTGCTGGGTGGAGTCGAACCTACCAGCGAGGACCGCATCGGTCAGCTGGACGTCCTTCATGTAGATGCCCGAATAGATGTCGGCGACCAGGCCGTCGATCTGGCCATTCTGGAGCGCCTGGACCAGGGCCGCGTTGTCATTGAAGACGGATACGTCCGCGGTCGGCGCGATGACGTCCTCGACGAAGGTCAGGCTCGTGGTGCCCGTGGCAGCCCCAAGCCTGAAGGCCTTGAGCTCGTCGATGGTGGTGGCAGCGGTGATGGGAGTACCGGCCAGGGCAACGACCGACTGGTTGGAGTCGAAGTAGGGATCGCTGAAATCGACCGCCTGAGCGCGCTCAGGGTTGATGGAGATCTGGGCCAGGTGGAAGTCGAATGGCTTGGGGCCTGGCGCAAAGGCGTTCTCGAACACGGTGTTGGCGATCCAGTCCGTGTCGTCGGGCGTGAAGCCGAGGGCAGCTGCGACCGCTGCGGCCGTGGCGCCCTCATAGCCCTCGCCCGAGGGCGGGTAGCCCAGCGCCCAGTCACTGCCTTCGGGCGGCGTGCCGCCCCACCAGGGCGGGTAGGCCGGGTTGTCGGTGCTGAGTGTCAGCCGACCCGGGTTCTTGAGTGTCAGCTGGTCCTTCGCGCACTCAGGGCCCATGACGGCCGGCGCCATGGAACCGGCAGGCGCCATGGATGCGGCCATGGACGAAGCGGCCATGGACGGCTCGGCCAACGAGGCGTCGGGTGACTGTGCCGCGACGCTGACCGTGCTGCCCATCAGCATGGCGCAGGCCGCGATGGGGATGATGGCTGCCCGGTCGAGCAGCGAACGGGATCGTTCCATGTCGCGCGTGACGCACCTCCTGCATCGTCTAGGTGTCCGGGAGCGCGATGGTCCCATACCCGGCGGCTCCGTGTCACGGCCGCCCGCTCGCCTCCGATGGGTGCCCGCTCACCCGATGGGTGCCCGCTCACCCGATGGGTGCCCCCTCACCCGATGGGTGCCCGCTCACCCGATGGGCGGCAGCTCCTGGTCGAACTGGAGCGCACCCGCGAACAGGTCGCCGACCTGGGCGACCCGGGTTGGCATCGAGCGCAGATCCCATCGATCAGGCCGCAACAGGAGGTCGTCCAGCTCGTCCCAGGTGATGGGCGCCGACACCCCCGCCGATGCGACCGGCCGCACCGCGTACGGCGCGACGAGTGTCTTGATGGGCGTGTTCTGGGTGTA
>JBBSOS010000359.1:0-2951 GCA_038259505.1 Candidatus Limnocylindrales bacterium
GAGTGGAGCAGCGGTGTCCAGGAGTTCGACTACCAGGTGACCGCGGACACCGCCAACCTGGAGTTCGCATGCACCGTCCCCGGCCACTACCCGCTGATGCACGGCACGTTCACGGTGGAACAGTGACACCCTCGCGTCCGTGACCACAGAGGCGATCTGCTATCGCGACGCCTATGCCCGGTCCGCCGCCGGCTCGGTCGTCGGGGTATCCGCGATCGAGCCGGGGCATGGCCTCATCGTCCTCGACCGGACCGTGTTCTACCCCGGCGGTGGTGGCCAGCCACCGGACCACGGTTGGCTGACGGATGTGGATGGTGCCCGCTGGGAGGTCATGGGCGCACGTCGGGATGGTCCCGACATCGTCCATGAGGTGCGGCTCACGCCGGATCAGGCCCTGCCCGAGGACGGTCGTGTCCTGACGGCTGAGCTTGACTGGGAGCGGCGCTACCTGCTGATGCGCACACACACGGCGTTGCATGCCCTGTGCGGCGTCGTCTGGCGAGACCACGGCGCACAGGTGACGGGTGGCAACATGGAGCCCGGGTCGGGCCGCATGGACTTCGAGTTCGAGACCCTGCGCGCTGAGCTCGCCGCGACCATCGAGGCGACCGTCAACGCAGAGCTGGCACACCACCGGGACGTCTACGTTCGGTTCCTGAGCCTGGACGAGGCGGCGATGACCCCGGACCTGATCCGCACGCGAACGAACCTGCTCCCGGCCGGGATCTCGGAGGTCCGCGTCATCGATATCGCGGGACTGGACCAGCAGGCGGACGGCGGCACCCACGTCGCCAACACGCGCGAGGTTGGTGGTATCCGGATCACCGGGACCGAGTCCAAGGGACGCATCAACAAGCGCATCCGGCTGGAGCTGGTCGACCCAGTCGCCGGGTAGCAGCACCTGGTTCAGCCCGACACGACACCTCGATCCCTGAGCATCCCGAGCACGACGCCCAGGTCGTCCACCACGGTGGCAGCGCCGGCCGCGCGGAGGGTGCGAGCGTCGCTGGCTCCGCTGGGTACACCGATGCCGGTCATCATGGCGCTCCTCGCCGCGATCATGTCCCAGGTGGCGTCACCCACGTACCAGCAGTCGCGCGCAGGGACACCCAGCTGGTCGGCACCGGCCAGGAGCAGGTCAGGAGCCGGCTTCGCGTGGGTGACATGGCTGGCGTCCACGATCCGCGGCGGCACGTCCAATGCGAGTGCGGCCACGGACACGGTCGTCTGCGCTGGCTGGCTGGAGGTCGCGATCGCCCATGGCAGTCGCGCCCGCGCGAGCGCCCGAAGCACATCGCGTGCGTGACGAAACGCCCTGGGTGCCGTGTTGCGCTTCCCGAACAGCTCTCCCGCTCGCTGGTCGACCAGTCCCGCCCGATGATCCGAGAGCGGCCGGCCGTGGCGCCTGCTGATCTCCAGGGCGACTCGCCGGCCGTCCGCACCCATCAGGCCCCCGAGTTCGTTCGGGTCGGCGCGGACACCGACCTCCTCGAATGCCTGCATCCATGTCTCGACCCGCAGTGCGACGGTATCGACAAGGGTGCCGTCCAGGTCGAACAGGAGTGCCTTTGGGATGCCGGGTGCGGCGGTTTCGTTGGCCTCGGTCATGACGTCGGTCAGCGTACAGGCTGGACTCATGGTCGCGCCTGACAGTGGTACGCGACCTATCGCTGGCTGAGCTGCGCCTCCAGCAGGGCAGGATCGGTCGTCGGGAGCCGGCAGGTGAACGCGTGACACACGTACCCCGTGGTCGAGCCGCCCTGGGCCACCCGACCACGCAGCAGAGGGATGGCGCTTGCGGACGGGTCATGCGTGTAGGCAACGACCTGCCATGGCCGATACCCCGAGCGGACCATGTCCAGCATCGGATTAGTGGCAGGATCCTGGCGAGTGCCGACGATGGCGACCTCGTCGATCGGTCCGAGCACCATGCCGGCGGCATTCAGCCAGTTCGCGAACGCCAACGGACGTCGGCTCGCGGTCCCGATGGCGCTCCCCAGGGCAGACGCAGCGGCGTCCCGGTATCGGTCATTGCCGGTCAGCGCCGCCAGACGGGACAGCACATCGATCGCCATGGAGTTGCCGGAGGGCAGCGGGCTGTCGACCAGGCTCCGGGGCCGTGCGAACAGGTCGGTTGCGTCGTCCGACGTGTCGTGGAAACCGCCTTCGGCATCCCCGAATCGCTCCAGGGCGGCGTCCATCAGTTCCACGGCCCAGGCGATCCAGCGCTCGTCGAACGTCGTCTCGTACAGGGCCAGCAGCCCTGCGGCGAGATGCGTGTGATCTTCCAACACGGCCGGCGGTCCGGGTCGGCCATCCTTCCAGGATCGACGCAGTCGCCCGTCCTCCCGGCGCAGGCGGGCCCGCAGCGACAGAACCAGCTCAGTCGCCAACTGCGCATATCGGTCCCGGCCGGGCAGCGACCGGCCAGCCTCGGCGAATGCGGCCAGGGCCAATCCGTTCCAAGATGCGAGCACCTTGTCGTCGCGCGCCGGCTGGGGACGCGTGTCGCGGCTGGCCAGCAAGGTGGCTCGCATGAGTGCGAGACGATGCGCGACGTCGGTCTCCGGGATGGACCACTCGGTGGCCAGATCCTCGTCCTGGCGCACTCGGGACAGGATCACCCGGCCCTCCCAGTTGCCTTCCTGGGTAACACCGTACGCCGCGTCGAACAGCCGCGCATCGGGCCCGAGGATGGCATCGATCTCCGGCTTCGTCCAGACATACGTCAGGCCCTCGTGGCCGAGCGTGTCGGCGTCCAGGCTGGCGGCCAGTCCGACCGGGCCATCGGTTCCCGCCACGACCATGGCACGGGCCATGAACCCGAGTGTGTCATCGGCCACGTCGGCGTGGCGTTGTTCGCCCGTCACCTGCCACGCGTGCAGATAGCCGAGGGCGAGCTGCGCGTTGTCGTAGAGCATCTTCTCGAAGTGGGGCACGAGCCACGAACC
>JBBSOS010000360.1:0-2951 GCA_038259505.1 Candidatus Limnocylindrales bacterium
AGCACTTCGCGCCACCGGCCTGAGCGGACACAAGATCGACACGCTGCAGCAGGCGGCTGGAGCGCTTGTGAACGGCACCATCGACCTGGCCACCCTCGAGGGACTCCCGAGCACGGCGGCGGCGAGTATGCTCCAGGAGATCCGGGGCATCGGTCCATGGACAGCGTCCGTGATCCTGCTTCGCGGGCTTGGGCGGCTCGATGTGTTCCCGATGAATGACACGAGCGTCACCCGCTACCTGTCGCTGGTCGCGGGTCCCACGGAGGTCGATGTCGACCTGATCGTGGATACCCTCCGGCCGCAGCAGGGCATGCTCTACTACCACCTGCTGCTCGCACGCCTGGAGGCGCACGGTGAACTGGGAGTGCCTTGGGCCTGACCGGCCCGCCCGGTCGATAGCGATCTCCGGCGCGCGGGCCCAAGCGCGGTCGACCCCCTGCCCGGGGGACCGATCGAGTCAGGCCCCGGTCGACTTTGACCCAGCCGGAGGCCGGCGGTCGGAATCCTGATCCAGCGCGGCTGCCGCTACGGCGGGATACCACAGGCTGCCGTCCGCCATCATCAGGGCGCCAGGGGTGAGCACCGCTGGCGTCAGGCGGCCGACGCCCATGATGTGCTCGACGGTCGCGCCCCGAACGAGCAGGTAGTCGGCGATGATCCGCCGATGACACCGCCACCACACGGCCTCCGCGCACATGATCGCGCATCGATGTGCGCTGGCGAGTCCGAGGAGGTCCTCGAGTCCCGCGCGAAACACCTCGGTCTCAGCGTGATCCGCGTAGTCGCGGAATGCTGCCACGCGCCAGAATGTGTTCATCGAGGGAGGAGAATCCCTGCGATGGTGGCGCCGACCTCCGAGCGCCGCCAGGTGCCGGTACCCGATGCCCTCGGTCAGGAGTGATGCGCGGAGGGTGTCGCTATCGAACTGCGGCATGGCACGCGACCGCGGGATCGAGCGCACGTCGACCACGAGATCCACGTCGACCTGCCGAAGCAGCGCGACGAATCCAGCGATGGTTCGTGTCGAGTGGCCGATGGTGTAGGCGATCAAGGTCTCCGTGGGTCGCCTCGTGCTCGCTGAGATGGGTCAGCGCCGTCGGCTACGGACCTGCTTGTCAGGATAGCGTTCGGGTCGCACACGACGACAGGAGTCACCCGAGCGCCTATCGTGAACACATGGGCGGGCTCGACCACCGTCTCCGGGTGGTCATCGTGGGTGGCGGGTTCGGTGGCCTGTATGCGGCCAGGGGCCTCACCAGCGACCGACTCGACGTCACCCTGGTCGATCGACAGAACCACCACGTCTTCACGCCGTTGTTGTACCAGGTGGCGACCGCACAGTTGGCACCCGGTGAGATCGCGCAACCGCTCCGGGCGTTGCTGCGGCGGCACGCGAATACCCAGGTCCTGCTGGGCGAGGCCGTCGCCCTCGACCCGGATGCTCGCACGCTCCGGCTCGCGGACGGCGCCGTGCTGCCGTACGACGTCATTGTCGTGGCCACGGGGACCCGCCACAGTTGGGTCGGGCATGACGATTGGGAGCCATTCGCACCCGGCCTCAAGTCCATCGACGATGCCCTCGCCATCCGGCGTCGCATCCTGCTCGCGTTCGAGGAGGCCGAGCGCGAGACCGATCCTATGACCAGGACGGCCTGGATGACGTTCGTGGTGGTCGGCGGCGGACCGACGGGCGTGGAGCTGGCGGGTGCCCTGGGCGAGGTCGCCCGGGACGCTCTGCGCCGGGAGTTCCGGTCCATCGACCCGACGATGGCCCGCATCGTGCTCGTCGAGGCCCTCGACCGGGTGCTTCCCACGTACCCACGGAGTCTGTCACGACGTGCCCGGAGGGACCTCGCGACGCTCGGCGCCAGCGTGCGGACCGCGACGCGCGTGACCGCCATCACCGCGAATGGCGTGGACCTGGAAGGCGCCGACGGCAGTGAGCACCTCGCGACCCGGACCGTGCTCTGGGCGGCCGGTGTCCAGGTCACGCCGTTCGGCCGCGCCGTCGCGACCGCGCTCGGGGCGGCAACCGATCGCTCGGGTCGCATCCGCGTCGGATCCGACCTGAGCGTGCCCGGACACCCCGAGATCATCATCCTGGGGGACCTCGCCCTGACCCCGTGGCAGCCAGGGCGAACGGTGCCGGGTGTGGCGCAGGGCGCCATCCAGGGCGGTCGTTATGCAGCACGACGGATCACGGCGTCGCTCGACGGGCGCACCATCGAACCGTTCAGGTTCAGGGACCTGGGAGAGCTCGCGACCATCGGTCGACTGCGGGCGGTGGCGGACTTCCGGCGCTTCCGCCTCAGTGGCTTCCTCGCCTGGATGCTCTGGCTGGGCATCCACATCGTCTGGCTCATCGGATTCGAGAGTCGGCTCCTGGTCCTGCTCCGATGGGCGTGGAGCTTCCTGACCAGGGGCCGTGGCAACCGGCTCATCACCGGAGCAGTCACCGACGACGGATGACAGGTGATCGGAGGACCCTCCAGGACTGGCCGTGCGGAAGTCCTCGCCCGGGCTTCGCCACAGCCGGTCACCGCAGATCGTCGTAGGCTGCCGGTTCCCCCTCGACACATGGAGGCGTGCCGCATGCGCAAGATCCTCGTCCTTGTCCTCGCCGGACTGCTGTGCCTGGTACCAGCAGCGCTCGCGGCGGATCCCCAGCAGTCCGAGCTGCCCGTGATCAGCGGCCAGGACCTCGCGGATGCCCTTGGCCAATGGGACGGCTACGACTTCGAGGATGCCGGCGACGTGTGGCCCGGCGCCCTGCGATCGGGGCCGTCGTCGGGCGCCGATCCGTCCGATCCGTATGGCGCGGACGGCACCATCCTGATCCTGCCGCCGCTCAGCGACCGGGCACATCCCGTCGTGAACGTGCGACTGTCGTCCATGGCCGACGCGGCCGTCTGGGACTACTACCAGCGGATCATGACCGAGCTGGGCATGTC
>JBBSOS010000361.1:0-2949 GCA_038259505.1 Candidatus Limnocylindrales bacterium
CACCGCGGGTCGGACGCGGGCGCCTCAGTTCGACGAGCGACGCCCCAGCACCAGGTCCCGACCCTCGACCAGGGCACGGAGCTTGGGTCGCGTCGCCCACCGGGCCGTCTGGCTGAAGCCGCAGTCGGGCACCAGCAGCAGCCGCTCCGCCGGGACACCTGCCGCGAGGATGCGCTCGATGCGCACCGCCACCTCATCGGCCGACTCGAGGTGGTAGCTCTTGACATCGACGACCCCAGCGCCCAGATCACGACCCGCGTCGGTCACCTCGGCGGCCACGTCGAGTTCCGCCATCTCGCGATTCGCCCACTCGAGGACCAGCTCCTGGACCCGGAACGCGAGCGCCTGAGCCAGCACGGGACGGTACAGGCGCGCCGCCAGGGGGCGGCCCATGAAGTTGCCGAAGCACAGGTGTGCCGCCAGCCGGACGCGTCCCTGGACCCCTGCGACGGACGCGTTGAACAGCGCAGCGAACTCGTGCGACGCCTCGGGATGGATGGCCGGCGACGGCTCATCGATCTGGATGTAAGTCGCGCCGGCATCCGCCAATCGCTCCACCTCGCGCGCCAGGATGGGTACGAACGCACGCGCTGCCGCGATGCGATCGGGATAGACGTGGCCGCTGCCGTAGGTCAGCCGGCCCGAGAGCGTGAACGGGCCCGGCAGCGTGACCTTGATGGGTCGATCGGTGCGGCTCCTGGCATACCGGTACTCCTCGACGGCGCCCAGGCCGTTGGGTGCGTCGATCGCCTCCACGACCGAGAAGCGGTGCTGCTGGTCGTGACCACCCGCACCCAGCCGTCGATCGGACGACAGAGGAAGGACTCCCGTGAGGTGTCGGTAGAACTCGGCCGTGAAGAACCCCGCACGGCGCATCTCCCCGTCCGAAACGACATCGATCCCGGCATCCTCCTGGTCCCGGAGCGCGGCGTCCACGGCGTCGTCCTGGATCTCCCGCATATCGGTTGGCCCGAGCTCTCCGCGAGCCTGGGCTGCGACCGCCAGGTCGAGCCAGCCGGGCCGGGCATGCGATCCCACCACCGACGTGGTCAGGGCCGACGGTCGAAACGGCCCGTTCGGGACGGGTTGGTTCGGGGCGGGTTGGTTCGGGGCGGGTTCATTCATGGGTGATCCTCCCTGGTCTCGGACACTCAGCCCTGGGTGACGGACCAGCCGCCATCGACGAGCAGCACCTGGCCGGTGATGGACCGGCTCTCGCGCGACAGCAGGAACAGGGCCGCGTCCGCGACATCCTCGGGCGGCAGGAAGCCTCGTGACAGCGGCTGCCGATGAGCCGCCAGTGCCTGGGTCGATGCATCGGCTGCTGCCCGCACGGACATGCGGCTGTTCGTCAGGGCTGGCGCGACCGCGTTGACCCGGATGCCGTCGCGGACGTAGTAGGCCGCCATCGACTGGGTCAGGGTCGCGATGGTGCCCTTGGATGCTGCATATGCGTGAGTCGGGAACAGCGAGGGCACGGGCGAGAAGGCGAGGATGCTGGACATGTTGAGGATGGCGCCCCGACTGCCGTCGGCGTCGGGCATCTGATCGAGCATCCTGCGCAACACGGACCGGTTCATGGTGATGTGGGTCCGGGCGTTGAGCGACATCGTTCGGTCCCAGCCATCGAGGCTCATCTCGTGCACCGGTCCGTCACCGTACCGGCGGCCACTGCCGCCCGCCACGTTGAACAGCGCGTCCAAGCGCCCAAAGCGGTCCGCGGCCGCTGCGACCGCGGCTTCGGTCGCGCCCTCGTCCTCGAGATCGGCTGCATGCCACGCGGCTTCGGCCCCGGTCGTGGTGAGAGCGTCGACCAGGTCGCGACAATGCTCCCCGTTGCGCGACACGATGAACAGTCGGGCACCCTGCGCCGCAAACAGCCGTGCAGTCGCCTCGGCGATTCCCGTGCTGCCGGTGATGAGCGCCGTACGTCCAGCCATGCGCGGCGGTATGCCACGGTCAGCCTCCCCCGGCGCGGGGGTCATCAGGCGCCCGGCACGTACTCGTCGTCGCGGGGTGCCTTGATCTTGCCCCGGCTGAGCCGCTCCAGGCGCCGCATGGACGCATCACGATGGGTCAGCCCGTAGCCGAGCAGGACGAGCAGAACGAAGTTGACCATACCCACGGACATCGCGTTGAGATAGCCGAGTTGCTGTCCGATCTCGCCCTTGATGGACAGCGCCGGGATGGTCGCCCCCAGGATGCCCAGTTGGAAGTAGGGCGGCAGCGGCGAGATGTCGGCGCGGGCGATATCGTCGAGTGGGCCGTCCGGGCCCTGGCCGCCGATGACGAAGACAAAGGAGCCGATGGCTGCGATCGCGGCCGCGGTCCGGCCCTTCGGCAGGTTCATCTGGCCGAGCTGGTGCCATGCCGGCAGGTCGCCGGTGGCGGCAGGTTCTGTCCAGAGCGTCGAGTCCTGGAGAGCGCCGGTGTCATCCACGCCACCGATGACGTACATGGAGCCGTTGGCGTTGAAGCTCGCCGCCCCCGAGCGAGGGCTGGGCAACTGCTGCGATGCGGGCGCGCTCGCCCACCCGATGGTCGTGCCGTCCTCGGTCGTGGCCGGCAGGCCGTCGGCCAGGCTCAGCCGGTAGATGGTCGTCGTGGGCCCTGCCAGACCCGTGCCACCGAAGACGTACATCGTGTCGCCCAGGGCGATCGCGGTGGCGTTGGCTCGCGGCTCGGGCAGTGGCAGCTCACCGATCTCCTGCCACGCCTGGAGCGCCCCGCTGTCCATCGGGGCATGGAGCGTGGTCGCGATCAGGCCATCTGCTGTCCGGCCACCGAACAGGAACAGGCCATTGCTGGTGGCCACAGCCGCAGCGCCGCTGAGGGCCGTTGGCAGTGTCAGGTCCTGGGTACCGTTGCTGCCGTCGGCGAGGATCCAGCCTGAGACCTCGCCGTCCTCGACCGTGCCCTGGAACACGCTGGTGGTCGGCTTCCCGGCCG
>JBBSOS010000362.1:0-2936 GCA_038259505.1 Candidatus Limnocylindrales bacterium
GGGCCGTCGTTCTCGCCGTCGCGGAAGCCCTCGGATCGGAGCGTCAGCGCATCCTGGAGGGATGGCTTGCGACGGCGCGAGCCCAACCCTTCCACGCGGCGGAGCCAGCTGCGAGCGTCAGCGATGACATCCCGCGGCTGTTCGATGCGCTCGTCGACCTCATCGGGCGGGCCAGCTCCGTCGGCGAGGCTGTGGCGCCGCCGCTCCAGGACGACCTGGTCGAAACGGCGGCGCGCTCCCACGCCGCTGCCCGCGCCGAACAGGGCCTCCGGCCCCCGGACATCGCCATCGAGTTCCGGATCCTGCGCCAGGAGATCTCGCACGGCCTCGCGCGCCAGATCTCCGACAGCCTGCCCGCCTCGGATGTGGTCGTGGGCATCGCCGTCATCAGCGACGGCATCGATGCCGCCATCACCGTTGCGCTCGATGCACTGAGCCGGCGTATCGAGACCCTTCGCGAGGAGTTCCTGGCCACGACGCTGCATGACATGCGCCAGCCGGTCGCGGTCATCGCCTCGGCACTCCACCTGCTGGCGCGCCATCTGCGCACGAACGATGGTGCCCATATCGAGGACCAGGAGATCGTCGCGGACGCGCTCGCCGCCGCAGTGGAGGTGTCGCACTCCGTGGATACGCTCGCGGACGCGTCGCAGGTGGCGATGGGAGCGGTGACTCCCGACCTGGAGCTCGTTGACCTGGCACGACTGGTCGATGAAGTGATCGAGGCGATCGAGCGTTCCGATCGACCGCGTCTCGAGGTCCAGCCTGTCGCCGGTCAGCGACCGCTGACGGTAGACGGTGACGCGCGCCTCCTGCGCAGGGCATTGCTCAACCTCATCACGAACGCACTCAAGTCCTCGTCGCCGGGCAGGGTCACGATCCGCAGCGGTGGTGACGGCGTGATGAGGTGGGTCGAGGTCATCGATCACGGGATCGGACTCACGAGCGATGAGCTGGGACGAGCGTTCGAACGATATGGCCGTTCACCGCGGGCGAGGCAGATGGGCGTCTCAGGACTTGGCCTCGGCCTGTACGCGGCCCGCGGCATCGCGCGCGCCCATGGCGGAGACGTCCGGCTGACCTCCGACGGACCCGAGCGCGGCGCACGTGCGGTCCTGACCCTGCCCGGAGCGGGATAGTCGACCGGTCTCGATCGACACGCGATCGCAACGCGACCACCCATCGGCCGGTGGATACTGCGGCCACATCTGATGGGTACCCGCCTCGCCGCACCCCTGCCTGGCCTCAGCGCTCCGGCTGCCCTCGCGGTCGGTCTGGTGATGGCGCTCGCCGCGGCGCTGGTCGGGACCTGGGTCGGGGACGCTGCCGGACGCGACGCGGACTTCCTGGTCGCGGTCGCTGCCGTCGGCCTCTCGGCCTATCTCGCCGGTGCCCTCGCGGTGCTGGCCGCCGCCGTCCCACTGACCCTGTTCCAGATCTTGGCGATCGATCCACCGGGCACCTTCTCTGTCGCTGACTCCTCCGACCAGGCGCGGATCGTGCTGTTCGCGTTGTCGAGCATCGGCATGGGGCTGCTGGGAGCAGCCGTCCGCGCGGCACGCGACCGGAGCGTCCAGGGCCGACTGGAGGAGCATCGCGCGCGGGTGGAGGCAGAGGAGGCTGCCCAGCACGCGGCCGCGCTCGTGGATGTGACGGACGCGGCGCGGCGTCGCCTGGACGTGCTGGTCAGTGCGGGGCAGGTGCTCGGCGCCTCGCTCGACTTCGACGAGACACTCCAGGGGATGGCCGGGGTGGCCATCCCCCTGCTGGGCGAGTACTGCATCGTCGACGCCATCGTCGAGGATGGTGTCCGGCGGTTCGTGGCGGCCGCGGGAGAGGGTCGCCCGGACCTGGCCGCGGTCGTGGCGGCGAGTCCGGCCGATCTCAGCCGGTCCGACCCCATCGTGGACGTGATGACGACCGGGCGGACGGTCGTAAGCGACCTGGATGACGATATGGTCGCCCGCATCAGTCGCAGCGGGTCCCACGGCACTGCGCTACGTGCGATGGGCATCCGTCAGGCACTCATCCTGCCGCTGGCGTTCCGCGACCGGACACTCGGCTCGCTGACATTCGCGACCATCGATCCGGCGCGCCGCTACGAGGCGAGCGATGTCGCCGTGGGCGAGGTGCTTGCCCAACGGGCGGCCAAGGCGGTCGAGAACGCCCGGCTCCACCACGAGGTCCTGGAACTGGCAGCCCGGGAGCGCGCGCGGGGTGCAGAGTTACGCTCGGTGCTGGCCGCCATCGGCGAGGGGATCGTGCTCTTCGACCGGTTCGGGAAGGTGCGCTCCACCAATGCAGCGGCCGACCGGATGCTCGATGGTCCCGTGACCGACGAGCAGGACCTCGTCCGGAGGCTCCTCGCCGGCGAGCAGCCCTCGCCGCAGATCAGCCGCGCGTTCGGGCCGACGGAGTACCGCTCGGCGACGCGCAACGGCCGCTGGCTGGAGCTTACCTGCTACCCCCTGGCTGATCCATCGGCTCAGGACGGGCACGGCCAGGGGGGCGTCGTCGTGGTCCGCGATGTGTCCGCATTCCGGCAGGGACAGGGGCTCCGGGAGGCGTTCCTGGGCCTGCTCTCCCACGAGTTGCGGACGCCGGTGACGAGCATCTATGCGGGGGCCATGGTCCTTGGCAGTCGCGGCGACCACATGGACCCCGCGGTCCGTGGCGAGATCCTCGACGACGTGGCGGCTGAGGCCGACCGCCTGTTCCGGCTCATCGAGGATCTCATGGTGCTCGCCCGGTTCGACGAGGGGATCCAGCTCCTCACCGAGCCCAGCCTGTTGCAGCGGATCGTGCCCACGGTGGTCCAGGCGGAGCAGAAGCGGTGGCCGTTGGCCCGTTTCAGGGTGCGTGTGGTCGCGGATCTGGAGGTCGTCGCCGGCGACGACACGAGCATCCAGCAGATCGTGCGCAACCTGCTCTCGAAC
>JBBSOS010000363.1:0-2928 GCA_038259505.1 Candidatus Limnocylindrales bacterium
CCGGCTCGTCGAACCGCTCGAGGCCCGACACGAGATCAGACCCGATCCCGGCCCCGTCGGAGCTGTTAAGACCCCGCGCTCCGTGATGGCCTGTGAGACCTCCAGGATCGCCCGTGTGATGTTGATGCCCCGCGGGCACGCATCGGTGCAGTTGAAGATGGTTCGGCAGCGCCACACCCCGGTCTCGTCCGACAGGATCTCGAGGCGTTCATCGGACCCTGCATCACGGGTATCGAAGATGAACCGATGGGCGTTGACGATCGCGGCCGGGCCGACGTAGCTGTCCTGAGCCCAGAAGCTCGGACAGGAGCTGGTACACGCGGCACACAGGATGCACTTGGTGGTGTCGTCGTAGCGCTCCCGGTCCGCCTGCGATTGCCGGCGCTCGCGAGCGGGCATCTCACCATCATCGATCTGGAAGGGCTGCACGCTCCGGTATTTCGCGAAGAACTCGTCCATGTCCACGACCAGATCCTTGATGACCTTGAGCGCCGGCAACGGCGCGACGGAGATCTTCGTGCCCAGCTGGTCGACGCGGATCTTGCAGGCCAGCCGGTTCCGGCCATTGACGAGCATCGCATCCGAGCCGCAGACACCGTGGGCACAACTGCGCCGGAAGGTGAGGGAGCCGTCCTGGTGCCACTTGACGGTGTGCAGCAGGCTCAGCAGCGGGTCGGTCGGCTGGGCTTCGACCGTGTATTGCTCCCAGTGGGGCTTCTCGTCTCGCTCGGGGTCGTAGCGGAGGATCCGCAGCCGGACCTGCATCGGTGCTCGCCTCTAGTAGACGCGTGGTTTGGGCTGGAACGTGGTGATGGTCACGGGCTTGTATCGAAGCTCCGGACCATCCTCGGAGCGGTACGCGAGGCTGTGCTTGAGCCACGCCTCATCATCCCGGTCGGGGTAGTCCTCGCGGGCGTGGGCGCCACGGCTCTCGGTGCGGGCCAGGGCCGCGACCGCGACGGTCTCCGCGCAGTCGAGCAGATAGCCGAGCTCGCGAGTCTCGAGCAGGTCAGTGTTGAACACCATGCCCTTGTCCTGGACCCGCACGCTCGCATAGCGATCCTTGAGCGCCCGCACCCGTGACACCGCGTCCTTGATGCCGTCGTTCGTCCGGTACACGCCGACATCGTCCATCATGGTGTCCGCGAGGGCACTCCGGATGCTCGCCGGGCTCTCGCCGCGGGTCCGGTCGCGAAGCGTCTCGATCTCGCCCCGCACCTCGTCGGCCGCATCGTGGGCCATGTCCGGCAACTGCACCCCGGCCACGTCATGGGCCATGGACCGGCCCGCCCGACGGCCGAAGACCAGGATGTCGATGAGCGAGTTGGTGCCCAGCCGGTTGGCGCCGTGAACGCTCACGCAGGCGCATTCGCCGGCCGCATACATCCCGGGCATGACGGTGCCCTGGTCGTCGATGACGACACGCGCCTGGACATCGGTCGGGATGCCGCCCATGGCGTAGTGCGCCGTGGGTGTGGTGGGGACCTGCTGCGTGATGGGCTCGACGCCCTGGTACACCCGCGAGAACTCGGTGATGTCGGGCAGCTTGGCGTCGATGACCGCCTTGCCCAGGTGGGTCAGGTCGAGGTGGACATAGTCACGTCCACCGATCCCCCGGCCCGCCCGGATCTCCATGGCGATGGCACGGCTGACCATGTCCCGCGGAGCGAGCTCCATCAGCTTCGGCGCGTAGCGCTCCATGAACCGCTCGCCGGCGTCGTTGCGGAGATAGCCTCCCTCCCCTCGCGCAGCTTCCGACAGCAGGATGCCGAGGCCCGGGATGCCCGTCGGGTGGAACTGGAAGAACTCCATGTCCTGGAGCGGCACACCCCGCCGATACGCGAGCGCGGCCCCATCACCGGTCAGCGAGTGGGCGTTCGATGTCGTCCGGAACATGCGCCCGAAGCCACCCGTCGCGAACATCACGGCACTCGACCGGAACACGTGCAGCTCGCCATCGGCGATGCGGTACGCGACGACGCCCCGAGCCTGGCCACCGTCGACGATGACGTCCACGACGTGGTACTCGTCGAAGAACCGGACCCCGTGCTTTATGCACTGCTGGTACAGCGTCTGGAGGATCATGTGGCCCGTGCGGTCGGCGGCGAAGCACGACCGACGGACGGGCGCCTCCCCGAAGTTGCGGGTGTGGCCGCCAAAGCGCCGCTGGTCGATGCGTCCGTCCGCGGTGCGATTGAAAGGCAGGCCCATGTGTTCCAGCTCGACCACCGTGTCGATCGCCTCGCGGGCCAGGATCTCCGCCGCATCCTGGTCGACCAGGTAGTCGCCACCCTTGACGGTGTCGAACATGTGCCACTCCCAGTGGTCCTCCTCGAGGTTGCCGAGCGCGGCGCAGATGCCGCCCTGGGCAGCGCCGGTGTGGGAGCGCGTCGGGTAGAGCTTGGTCAGGACCGCGGCCTTGACGCCGGACCGGGCGAGCTCCAGGGCAGCCCATAGACCGGCTCCGCCGGCCCCCACGATGACCGCCTGGTCCTCGTGGGTCGCGATCGACGGGCGGAGGCGGACGTCCTCGGCCACCTCAGATGCCGCCCATGGGCCGGAGCGTCGCCACCACGACCGTGCCCAGCACGAACAGGATCGCGGTCAGCAGGTACAGCGCGGACAAGGTGAGGATCCGGGCGCGCGGCGCGTGGATGTAGTCACGCACGACGGTGCGGATGCCCAGCGCCGAGTGGAGCAGGACCGCCATCAGCAGCGCCCAGTCCGAGACGCGCCAGATGAGCTGGTTCCAGCGGTGGGTCGCGATCCAGTCCGACGTCTGTTGCGAGGGGTCGAAGATGAAGTGCTGGATGATGTAGTGCGACAGCGCCAGCACGAACAGGATCGCGGTCAGCAGGTACAGCGCGGACAAGGTGAGGATCCGGGCGCGCGGCGCGTGGATGTAGTCACGCACGACGGTGCGGATGC
>JBBSOS010000364.1:0-2926 GCA_038259505.1 Candidatus Limnocylindrales bacterium
GAGCCGTCGCGGAGGCCGCCGAGGCACCCGCGGACCTGGAACGGACTGCGAACATCGCGTCGCTCCAGTTGCTGCGAGGCGATATCTACCGGGGTTTCGGCCGCGACACGGAAGCGGCCGACGCCTATCAGGAAGCGCTGCGTGCCCTGCCCGGGCGCGCCATCACCATGGAGTCTTCGTCATGACCGAACGCACCCTCGTCCTCATCAAGCCCGACGGCGTCCAGCGTCTACTCGTTGGTCGCCTCATCGAGCGCTACGAGCAGCGGGGGCTTCGTCTGGTGGGCCTCAAGCTGATGCTCGCGGATCGGGCCACGGCCGAGACCCACTACGCGGAGCACAGCGCCAAGCCGTTCTTCGGTGGCCTCGTGGACTTCATCACCTCGGCGCCGCTGGTAGCGCTCGCGCTCGAGGGCCAGAACGCCATCGGGGTGTGCCGTGCCATCAACGGTGCCACTCGTCCGCACGAGGCCGCTCCCGGCAGCATCCGGGGTGACTTCGCGCTGGAGACCGGCCAGAACCTGGTCCACGCCTCCGACACCCCCGAGAGCGCCAGCCGCGAGCTGGAGCTCTGGTTCCGGCCGTCGGAGCTGCTCGGCTACGAGCGCTCCATCGACGCCTGGGTCGGCTGATGACGCCCGGGTCGGCTGATGACGCCCAGGTCGGCTGACACAGCCCGATCCGTCCAGTGGATCGAGGTGATCGAAGGAACCGATCACGGTGTGGGATCCGATCGGTTTGACCCGATGCACCTTCGGCCGGTACACTCGCGCCGCCCAGCGTCTGCGTGTCAGTCATCGGTCGTGTCCTGTCATCCCGACCCGGATGCCCGTTCCGATCAGCCTTGAGTCGACTCGTCCGGCAGTGTGGGCTCATCGCCCGAACATGGGCTCATGGGGGAGGCTGACAGCACCTTGACGCAAGCCATCGACTGGATCATCCCCATCGCCGGGATCGCGGCGGTGCTGTTCGCGATCTACCTCGCCCGGGACGTCGTCTCGCGCGACCAGGGCACACCCGCGATGCAGGACGTCGCCTCGACCATCTACGAGGGTGCCGTCGCCTTCATCCGTCGCCAGTACGTGACCATCGGCATCCTCGCCGTGTTCGGCGCCATCATCATCGGCGCGGTCATCGCCGTCGTCGATGGACCGGGGGTCGCGGACACCGAGGTCAACGGTGTGCGGCTCGGCGTCTACACCGCTATCGCGTTCGCGGTCGGGGCGGCCTGCTCCATGGCGTCGGGCATCATCGGGATGTTCATCAGCGTCAAGGCGAACCTGCGGACCGCCGCCGCGGCGCGCCACAGCCTGGTGGGGGCCGTGCAGGTCGCCATGCGCGGTGGCGCGGTGTCGGGCTTCCTCGTCGTCGCCCTGTCGCTGCTGGGTGTCTACGGCATCTTCGCTGCGTTCGGCGGCTTCGACCATCCGGCCGAGGCGCCCTTCCTGATCGTCGGCTTCGGCTTCGGCGCCTCGTTCGTGGCGCTGTTCGCACAGCTCGGCGGTGGCATCTACACCAAGGCCGCGGACGTCGGCTCCGACCTAGTTGGCAAGGTGGAGGCGGGCATCCCCGAGGACGACCCGCGAAATGCTGGGGTCATCGCCGACCTCGTCGGGGACAATGTCGGTGACTGCGCAGGCCGCGGCGCGGACCTGTTCGAGTCGACGGCCGCCGAGAACATCGGCGCGATGATCCTCGGTGTCGCGGTGTACTACATCGCGCTCGCGGCTAACTGGCCCAATCCGTCGGCCTGGATCTTCTTCCCGCTGGTCGTGCGTGCCCTCGGGCTCATCGGCACCATCGTTTCGGTGGCGTTCTTCATCAAGGGCACGGAAGACGAGGATCCCATGAAGATCCTCAACCGCGGCTACTGGGCCACGACCGCGTTCTCGGTCATCGGCCTGGCCATCGCCACGTTCCTGATGATGGATACCGGCTCCCAGACGGGCGCCAACGGCCTGCCGACCTGGATCTGGTTCTTCCTGGCCGGTTGTGTCGGACTCGTGACCAGCGTCGCGTTCGTCTACATCACGCAGTACTACACCGCGGGTGGCTGGCGTCCCGTCAAGGAGATCGCGGAGGCGTCCCGGACGGGCCCCGCGACCAACATCATCTCGGGTGTCTCGGTGGGCATGGAGACGACCCTCGTCACCGCGGTCACCATCGGCATCGCCCTCATCGCCAGCCACTGGTTCGGTGAGCAGGCGGGCATCGTCAACGAGTCCGGCGTGAACGTCGGTGGCATCTTCGGCACCGCCGTCGCGACCATGGGCATGCTCATGACCACCGCCTACATCCTGGCCATGGACACCTTCGGGCCCATCACCGACAACGCCGGTGGCATCGCGGAGTTCTCGAAGTCCGAGGCCAGCGCCCGCGAGATCACCGATCGCCTCGATGCGGTGGGCAACACGACCAAGGCGCTCACCAAGGGCTATGCCATCGCGTCGGCAGCGCTCGCCGCGTTCCTGCTGTTCAGCGCCTACATCGACCGTGTCAACAACATCCTCGAGCACCAGGGCAAGGCGATCATGGGCGCCATCAACCTCGCCAACGTCCAGGTCTTCGTGGCGGCCCTCATCGCGGCGATGCTGGTCTACTTCTTCAGCTCCCTCGCCATCCGTGCCGTGGGCACCACCGCACAGGCGATCATCGTCGAGGTGCGGCGCCAGTTCCGGGAGATGCCCGGCATCATGGACTACAGCCAACGACCGGACTATGCGCGGGTGGTGGATATCACGACTCGTGCCGCGCTCAAGGAGATGATCCTGCCGGGCGTTGTGGCCGTGGCGACGCCCATCATCGTGGGCCTGGCACTTGGCGCCGAAGCGGTCGCGGGCTTCCTCATGGTGGGCACGCTCTCGGGCGTCATGCTCGCGACCTTCTTCAACAACTCGGGTGGCGCCTGGGACAACGCCAAGAAGTAC
>JBBSOS010000365.1:0-2926 GCA_038259505.1 Candidatus Limnocylindrales bacterium
AGCACGCTGGCCATGGTCGCGGCCCTCGACGACCTCGGCGGCAGCGGCATCGGCATGTGGGACGAGGACGACGACTGGTATCACGACGTGACGCGCGACGACACAGGCACGGTGCGGCGGCGAGCGGGTCACTCGCTCATCGGGCTCGTGCCACTGCTGGCCGTGGCGGAACTCTCCCGCGATTCACTCACCCGAGCACCGGAGGTGGGCGTGCGCCTCGGTTGGTCCATGCGCCATGAGCTCGACCCAGCCGGAGCGGTCGTGCGTGCGCCCCGACGCGATGGCACGCCGGGCGATGTCCTCGTGTCGCTGGTGCCGGCCGAGCGTCGTGCGCGTGCCCTCGGGGCGCTCGGTGGTTCGACGCTCCACGTCACGCCGCTCGTCGCCTGCCTGATGCTCGACGTGTTCGATCGTCTTCGGGCCTTCGAGTGTCGCGCTGAGCCGGGCAGCAGCGCCCTTCGCGGCGCCGACCCCGCGACTCGCGAGGCCGCGGCACCGCCCGACATCACCGACCGCCTGGTCCACGGTCTGGCCGCCGATCCGAACACGCCCGGCTGGGCGACCGTGCTCGCGGGGGCCAGACGCCGCTCCCGCTAGACTCCTCGCACATGACCGATCCCGCCGTGCCCGACCGGAGCGACGCTCCCTCGCTCGCCGAAGCCGGACGTGCGGGTCCGCTCGACCCTGCCATCGCGATCGGTCTGCTCCAGCGGGCGCAGACCCTCGCGGAGCAGGGCGACTGGCAACTCGCCGGCGGTACGTTCTCGCGAGTCATCGGCAGCAATGACCCGAACCTGCATATCGCGGCGTTGCTGGGCCTCGCGGAGTGTCGCTATCGCCTGGATGACGAGCCGGGTGCCGTGCAGTGCTGGATCAGCGCCACCCAGGCGCCGGAAGGGCCGCTGTCGTGGCGCGCCTGGAAACAGCTCGCGGCGTCGCGCGTGCGGACCGGTGACCTGACCGGCGCGTCCCGTGCCTATCGGGAGGCGGAGCGGCGAGCCCCGTCGAATGAGAACGCGGAGATCGCGTCCCGGTTGGGTTGGCTGGCCAAGGAGTCAGGCGACACCCGTGCCGCGGGCCGGCACTTCTCGCGCTCCCGGGCCGGGGGCAGGATCCAGCCGACGATGACCTGGGCCATCCTCGCGGTGACGGTGGCCATCGGCCTCTCGTCGCTGGTGCTCGACCAGGAGCGGATCTGGTTCGACTGGCTGGCCCTCACCAAGACCGGGGTCCAGTCGGGCGAATACTGGCGTCTGTTCTCGGTCGTCCTGGTCCATGCGGGCATCCTCCACCTGGCCTTCAACATGTATGCCCTGTACCTCATCGGGCCGACGGTCGAAGCGCTCTACGGGTCGGCTCGGTTCCTGGTCATCTACCTGGCCTGTGCCGCTGCCGGGTCGACCGCGAGCTACGTGTTCTCGAACGCGAACGTGTCCGTGGGCGCGAGCGGCGCGGTGTTCGGGCTGTTCGGAGTGCTGCTGGTGGCCGACCGTGTGCACAAGCCGGCGCTGACCCGTCAGGCGCGGGGTCTGACGATGCAGATCGGGGTGCTCATCGGCGTCAACCTGGTCATCGGGTTCAGCGTTGCGGGTATCGACAACGCGGCCCACATCGGCGGTCTCCTGGCCGGTTGCTGGCTGGGCCTCACGATGGTACCGCGCGGAGCGGCGACGCTGTCGGCGTTCTGGACGACGGCTGCCGTCGATGGCGCCGGCACTGCGATTCGAAGCCGGTCGCCGGTCTCGGTGCGGACGGCAGGCATCCTTGGTGTGGCGGCGGTCGCCCTGGCCGTCATCGCGGGGCTGCTGGTCGGTCCCCTGTACTGGGGTCTGTGAGCAGGTCGGCACGCCCACCGAAGCGATCGATGATCCGATAGTGGTCCCGCCTGGTGCCGCGGTCGTGCCCGCCCGGGCGCAACGACCCCCCAGGTCGCAAGGACATGTCGGGAGCGCCCAGCAGGGCGCGCGCCGCGCGCGCTGGAGCGTCTGGTCCCTCGTCGCGGAGCACGAGGCTCCACCAGACCGCGAGCATCGACGGATCCGCGAACTGTTCGTCCACCGGCCCACGCTCGATGCTGTCGTGCGTCCGGAAGGTCAGGCCGGGCCAGGCCACAGCCACGGGATCGGCGTCGGCGTGCGTCGGACCACCGGGCATGACGGCGGGCTCCATCGTTCGCAGGTCGGTCGAGACGACTCCCCACCAGCCGGCCACGCCGACCGTGGGGTCCTCCAGGCAGGCGAGCAACTGTGCGACGCCATCCTCGCTCGCCTCGGCTGGCCAGCCTTCACCGACGACCACGTGCTCGCCGCGTGCGCGCCGGATGGCGATGGCCAGGGCCACGCCGGCCGTGGGTTCGCCGATGATGCGGACCACTTCGGCAGCCCCCGTGTCGGCCGGAAGTATCGTGCCGTCGCCGGCCACGATCAGCACGTGCGAGCCGTCGTCCGCGTTCGTCAACCGCGAGATGAGCAGCCCCGTGTCGACCGGATCCACCGTGGCGCGCGCGACGATGGTGGGTGCGTGGCGATCCCTGGCGCCGTCATACGCGGGCACGGCGCCATTCCAGCCATAGCGGGTCTGGCCATCAGCCTCGACCACATCCAGGGGATGCGCCCGAGCCAGACGCCCCTCGGCTCCCTTGTCGATGACCTTCCATCCCTGCGCCTCGATCATCGCCCGCAGCCGGTCGGCCTCGGTCCAGTCCTGGACGCGCCGCGCCTCGGAGCGTTCCCGGGCAAGGGCACGCAGTTCGGCTGGCGGCAGTTCCTCGCCGGTACGGCGGGAACGTCGGGGGGCGGTCATCGGGGCGTCGTCGGTCACGGACGAGGATCATACCGGGCGAGCACGGCAGGAGGGCGAACTGGCCCGCTCGTGGCTATGCGTTCCCATGGCGCTCGCGTTCCCGTGTTGCGTTCCCACTGGGTGG
>JBBSOS010000366.1:0-2917 GCA_038259505.1 Candidatus Limnocylindrales bacterium
CAGATGTTCCTGGTGTCGCTCCTGCCGCAACGAGCGATCCTCGACTCGGCGGTCATCCCGAAGCTGTCCGACCTGTCGTTCCAGAATTACATCCGGACCTTCAACAACGGCACCATCAACGTCCGCATCTACCTCAACAGCACCATCGTGGGCCTCGCGACGACGCTCATCGTCACGGCCATCTCAGCGCTCGCTGGCTACAGCCTGGCGCGTTTCCGCTTCTTCGGGAGCGGGGTCATGGACCGGTTCGTGCTGCTCGCCTACGTGATCCCGGCGATCCTCCTCGTCGTGCCCATCTACGTCTTCATGGTCTCGTGGGGCCTGGAGGACAGCCTGGTCTCCGTGGTGCTCGCGCACCTCACGCTGACCATCCCGTTCGGGATCTGGCTCCTGCGTGGGTTCTTCCGGGACATCCCGGTGGACCTCGATGAGGCCGCCCGCGTGGACGGCGCGTCACGACTCGAGGTCCTGTGGCGGATCGTGCTGCCCATCTCCCTGCCCGGCCTGGCGGCGGTCGCGGTGTTCATCTTCCTGGAGTCCTGGAACGAGTTCCTCTTCTCGTCCGTGCTCATCAGCAGCAAGGCAAGCCAGACGTTCCCGGTCGGGCTCTATTCCGTCGCCGGCACATACGGCGATATCCGGTGGGGCGAGACGATGGCTGCTGCAGTGGTCGGTGCTGTCCCGGTCTTCATGCTCTTCCTGCTCTTTCAGCGCTGGCTCGTGACCGGCCTGACGAGCGGGGCGGTCAAGGGATGAGGTTCACTGTCCGGGATTCGGACGCAGCGAGATGGAGGTCGTGATGGCGGGATCCGATACAGGCATCGAACGGATCGACACCTGGCGGGTGCGAGTGCCGCTCGCGACGCCCATCGTGCTGGGGCATATGGTCATCGCCCACCGTGAGTTCGTCGTCGTCCGGGTGCGCACCCGTGATGGCGTGGACGGTGTCGCATACTCCCTGACCCGCGACGCGCCCCTGGACCTGGTCCTGACCGAGTACGTCGGACCCAGGATCCTCGGGTGCGATGCCCTCGATACGGCGTCGGTGCGCGACGAGCTCGTTCGGGCCACGGTGTCCCTCGGTGCCGTGGGCCTCGTAGGCCGTGCGATGTCGCTGCTGGACATCTGCCTCTGGGATATCAAGGGCCGGATCGCGGGGTTGCCCGTCTGGCGGCTGCTGGGTGGCTTCCGCTCGGCCGCGCCCATGGGACTCGTCGCACCGTACGCATCTGGCGATGAAGCCGATGAAGCGTACGCAGAGCGCCTGGTCGCCCTGGCTGGGCGGGGATACCAGAACCTGAAGCTCTATCCCATGGCCGATCCGGAGGCCATGCGTCGGCGCCTGGCAGCGATCCGAGCCCGGATCGGCTGGGATATCGGCCTGGTGGTGGATATGGCCTGGTCGTTCCGGAGCGCCGCGGACGCCATCGCCGCGGTGCGCAGCTGGGAGGAGTTCCGGCTGCTGTGGGTCGAGGATCCGTTCCCCGCGGACGAGTGGCGCGCCATCAAGGCCCTGTCCGACGCCGTCATCACGCCCATCGCCGTGGGTGACGAGGTATCGGTGCCAGCCACGATGGAGCGGCTCATCGGCGAGCGGGCGGTCGACGTGGTCCGGCTCGACGCCACATCCATCGGCGGGTTCACGGGATTCGCGTCCATCCGGGAGCAGGCGGCCCGTGCCGGCCTGATCATCTCGCCGCACGCCTACGGTGAGATCCACCGACATTGCGTCCATGGGTGGCCCGGCGTCACACCCATCGAGATCTTCCCGCCGGTGAGTCCGACCTGGGGCGCGTCGCGGTTCTTCACGCAGGAGCTGGAGCTGCCGGCGGGACGCCTCGAGATCGACGCCCCGACCGAACCGGGGCTCGGCCTGCAGGTCGACTGGGCCGCTGTCGACCAGCTGGCAGACCGACATACCAGCACCGATCGAGGAGGACTTTCACGTGACATCAGCGACTGAGCAACCACCCGTCGCGGTGGTGACCGGAGCGGCCAGCGGCATCGGTCTGGGGATCGTGCGGCGGCTCGTGTCTGATGGCTGGACCGTGGTCATCGCGGACATCGACGGAACCGCTGCTGAGGCGGCTGCCGCCGATCTGCGCGCAGATGGCGCGGCTGTCTCCGCGCGCCGCATGGACGTCACCAACGAGGCCGAGGTCGATGGGGTCGTTGACGCGCTCGCCACCGAGGCCGGACGTATCGACCTGTTCGTGAACAACGCGGGCATCACCACGCACGGGCTCATCGAGGAGCTGTCTTTCGATGCCTGGCGGCGCGTGCTGGACGTCAATCTCGACGGGGTATTCCTCGGGGTGCGGGCGGCAGGCCGGGCCATGCTCCAGCGGGGCAGCGGCAGCATCGTCAACATCGCCTCGGTCGCGTGGGACCGGGGGTCTCCGGGGCGCGGCCCCTATGTCGCTTCGAAGGCCGGCGTCGTCGGGCTGACCAAGGTGGCCGCAGTCGAGTGGGCAGCGCGGGGTGTACGCGTGAATGCGATCGCACCCGGCTACATCGACACGCCTATGCTGCGGACCGCGTATGAATTGGGAGCGATCGCGGAGCGCGACGTCCTGGCCCGCATCCCGGCTGGCCGCGTCGCGGAGGTCCGGGAGATCGCAGCCGTCGTCGCCTTCCTGGGATCACCAGGAGCCTCATACGTCACGGGCCAGGTCATCGCCGTCGACGGCGGCTTCCTTGCCGACTACGGCGTGGGCCTCAGGAAGGACTGACGGGCGCGATCCTGGTCAGGTCGGCAGTGCGGCGCGGTGGCGGCGATCCAGGGCGGCGACCGCCAGGCAGAGGTCCGGATCGGCTGCCATCAGCCAAGTTGGCTCGGGGTCGCTGGTCGACCGCGCCAGCGCCATCAGCGGCGTCGCTCGCTGATGGCGAGGTTGATGCCGATCGTGTAGAGCCA
>JBBSOS010000367.1:0-2914 GCA_038259505.1 Candidatus Limnocylindrales bacterium
CTGCCCGGGATGCGCGAGCGTCGCTCGGGACGGATCATCAACATCTCGTCGGTGGGCGGCAAGATCTACGGACCGCTTGGCGGCTGGTACCACGCCACCAAGCATGCCGTGGAAGGTCTGAGTGATTCCTTGCGGCTGGAACTGGCCCCCTTCGGCGTTCAGGTCGTCATCATCGAGCCGGGCGAGATCCGGACCGCGTGGGGCGCGATCGCGGCGGACTCACTGATGGCAGCCTCCGGACAGGGTGTCTATGCACGCCAGGCTAGCGCCGTCGCCCGCGTCCTTGGGTCGTCCGTGGGTCGTAACACGGGGTCGTTGCCCAGCACGGTCGCCGACGCGATCGGCGATGCGGCGACCGCCAGGCGGCCCCGGACCCGCTACGTCGTGGGTCGTGGTGCCCGCACCTTGACGTTGGCGCGACGTCTGCTGCCGGACCGGGTGTTCGATCGCGCGATGCGCCGGATCTTCCGGGTCTGAACGGCGTCGTGGGCGCGGTTCGCGGGTGTCGAACGGACGACGGAGGTGTCCGATGGCCGACATCGGGCATGTCGCTTACGGCTCATTGATGCCCGGCCGCCACGCCCACCATGGGACTCAGCGTCGCGGGCAGCCGCTCCCACGTCGGTCCGCTCGACGTCCTTCCCCCTCCGGGGCGTCCTCGAATGACGAGGGCGCTCCGGTACTCCCGCCTGATGGGTCTCTCACAGTCCAGCCCCCCTATCGCCTGACGCGTTGGTCCTGGGCAGCGCCGATGACCAGGCCGGTTTCAGGGTGCCGTGCTGAGCGTCCATGGCCTGGCCCCAAGGACCCCTCTCCAGGCGTCGGCATCGATCGCTGGTTCGACCTGGATGTTGCCGAACTGGAGCGTCCCGTCGCCAAACTGGGTCCAGCCAGCATGGATGTCAGCCCCAGCGGGCACGAACGGCGCGAAAGTCCTCCGCGCCGAGTGCCACCTGCCAGGTGCCCATGGGCAGTACAAGCGGCGCGCTCGCCTCGACCGATGGCACCGGGGCGGTGCCTGCGACCAGCCATTCCCGGCCGTCGAACAGTGCCCTGTCACCCGCGGCCCGGTCCTCCGGTTCCGTGGACTGATGGAGGAACTGGATCCCCTGCCCCGTATCCTGGTACTGCAGGGTCGTGGTTCGGGTGCAGGGGTCGAGTGGACCCGAACCGCCGATGACCAAGGTGACATCGGGGCCTCCGACCTGGTAGGTCAGTGGGCAGGTGCTGCCCGGCACTCCGACGTACTCGCTCGTCAATGACCCCTGGCGTGCCTGGAGCACCAGCATGTAGGTCCCGGGCTGGACGTCAAGCGTGGCGGACTCCGGGGTCACCACCAGTCGGTAGGTACCGGGCGCAGGACCCTGATCCTGCGCGATCGCGGATGGACCGACGGCGACCCCCAGGGCACCCAGGACCATGACCGGCACGAGCCGTCGCGTGACCGGCTGGGATGTCCAACGATCAGGACCTCACCAGCCAGGAATGTCCCACGCGGATCAGGGCGCCGTCGCGGTCCCGGAGAGCAGTTGTGCAGGCGCCCGGACGGGCGCTTCCGGCACGGACGCGTGGAAGCCTGTCGGCAGCGCATCCTGCGCCGCCAGTCGACGGATCACGAAGCTGTAGTAGTCGTCTACCTTGGCCGTGATGTTCTCCCATCCGAACTGCACCGCACGCTCGCGCCCTGACGCACCCATGCGTGCTCGCATCGCCGGATCGCGCAGGAGCGTGCCGATCGCGGCCGCGAGCGCCCCGACGTCCTTGGGTGGCACGAGGAGTGCCTCCTCGCCCCGCCGGACCACGCCCTTGTAGCCGTGGATGTCCGAGCACACGATGGGTGCGCCCGCTGCCATCGCTTCCAGGAGCACGATGCCGAACGACTCCTGGCCCGTCGCGGGCGACACGAACACATCGGCCGTGGCCAGCGCGCGCACCTTGTCCGCGTCGCTGACCCTGCCCAGCAGCTCGACTCCCTGGAGTCGACGCGTCGCGATGTAGCGCCGGATCTCGCGCTCCTGGGGACCAGCGCCGATCATCAGCAGCCGGCAGTCGAGTCCCTCGCGGCGCAGGTGGCGGTATGCCTTGAGCATGTACATGGCGCCCTTGCGGTTCTCGAAGCGACCGATGTAGAGGATGTTGAGGGTGCCGTCGCGCCAGCGTGCGTACGGTGCGACCGAGCGGTAGTCGCGGAGGTCGACGCCATTGGGGATGACCTTGTAGTCGCCCGGAAAGTAGCGCTCGATGAAGTGACGCGCGGCGGCGCTCACGGCGATCCGGCCATGGAGCTTGCGCGCGAACCGCTGGAGCATCCGTTTGCCGAACTCGTAGGACAGGCTCTGGCCGGAATAGGCGTGGAACGTCGCCACGTTGACGCTGGTCGAGAATCGCAGCAACTGGAGCGACAGGAAGGGCACGAACGGCTCGTGGAAGTGGAGCAGGTCGAACTGCTCCCGGTCGAGCATCTCCTGCACCAACTGGCCATACCGGTGTGAGACGGTGAGGGTGCCCACGGAACCGTTCGTGGGCACGCTCCAGCCGTAGCCCAGTCGGATGATGTCGCCCTCGCTGGACTTCTGCGGACCATGGGTGCTGCTGATGATGCGCACGTCGTGACCACGCACCACGAGGTTCTGGTACAGCTCGTCCACATGCGCGTTGACGCCGCCGGGCAGCGGATAGATGTAGGGCGTGACCAGGCCGATCTTCATGGGTCGTACCCAAGGTCGCGACCGGTTCCCTGGCGCAGGAGGCGATGCCGCAGCGTATCGCGCACGGCCCGCAGGTTCTTGACCGACTGATGGCCGAACATGCCGACCTGCTCCGGCCAGCCATAGGCGCTCCCTTCCCATGTCGTCGTTCGGGCCAGCCCCGCGGCCCGCAGGTCGGCGCCCGGATGGCCCGGGACTCGGGTGAC
>JBBSOS010000368.1:0-2902 GCA_038259505.1 Candidatus Limnocylindrales bacterium
CGGCACGTCCATATAGAGTCGTGACCACGGCGTCGGGCTTGGCGTCAGGCGCGACATCTGCGTCGACGCGCGACTCCCAGTCCATGAAGTTCGGTCAGACATTTAACGATGGCGTGTGGCAGAAGCGTGCCTGGTGGCCGATCGACCTCGCCTTGGGGGTCGCCTCGGCATAGCAGCGATGGAGCGGGTCGGGCACCTCCAGGCGCTGGTCACGGTCACCCTCGAGCGCCAAGAAGGGACACGCCTGCGGCGACACGACGAGGGGCTCTGACCGGTCGACCATCGTGGCGATGATACCGGCAGACCGTCCGGCGCCCATCACGAGCGCTCCCAGGCGCGCTCTGGCGCGGGTACGGCGCGCTCTGGCGCGGGTACGGCGCGCTCCGGTACCAGGTACGACGTGCTCAGGCGAGCGGCTCGTCGGCCTCGATGTGCTGCTCCGGGCCGGCCCGCACGACCATGCCGGCACCGACCGTGTCCGAGGTCGCCTCGTCGATGAGGATGAACCCGCCCGTGGCCCGGCTGTCGCGGTACTCGTCGAGCATCAACGGTTCGGAGGTCCGCAGGCGGACCCGGCCGATCTGATTGAGCCCCAGCTCGGTCGCGGGCTCCCGGTGGAGCGTGTTGACATCGATGCCATAGCGCAGGTCATCGATGACCGCCCTGACGCTCCTGGTGGTGTGCTTCAGGTGGTACCGAGCACCCTGCCTGAGCGGCGCCTCTGCCATCCAGCAGACCATCGCCTCCAGCTCCTGGGCGACCGTCGGCTGGTTGTGGGGCCGGGACAGCATGTCGCCTCGGGACACGTCGACCGCATCCGTCAACTGGATGATGACGGACATCGGCGGCGCCGCCGTCTCGATGGCTCCATCCATGGTGCTGATGCGCGCGATGCGAGTCGTGCGTCCCGACGGCAGGACGACGACCTCGTCGCCGGTCCGGAAGACGCCGCCGGTCACCTGGCCCGCGTAGCCCCGGAAGTCGTGGTGCTCATCGGACTGCGGCCTGATCACCCATTGCACCGGGAACCGGGCGTCGATGAGGTTGCGGTCGGAGCCGATGTACACGTTCTCGAGGTCGTACAGCAACGATGGCCCCTGGTACCAGGGCATCGACAGCGAGCGCTGGACGACGTTGTCACCGTGGAGCGCCGAGATGGGGATAAAGCGCAGGTCGCGGATGGCGAGCTTGGCCGCCCACTCGGAGAAATCGGTCCGGATGGCCTCGAAGACAGCCTCGTCGTAGCCCACGAGGTCCATCTTGTTGACCGCGACCACGATATGGGGGATGCCCAGGAGTGCCGCGATGAACGCGTGTCGGCGCGACTGCTCCAGCACCCCATTGCGCGCATCGACCAGCACGATCGCGAGGTCCGCGGTCGAGGCGCCGGTCACCATGTTGCGGGTGTACTGGATATGACCCGGCGTGTCCGCGACGATGAACTTGCGACGCGGCGTCGCGAAGTACCGATACGCCACATCGATGGTGATGCCCTGCTCCCGTTCGGCCCGCAGGCCATCAGTCAGCAACGCCAGGTCGACCTTGGTGTGGCCCCGGCGACGACTCGTCCGCTCGATGGCCGCGTACTGGTCCTCGAAGATGCCCTTGGAGTCGAACAGCAGACGCCCGATGAGGGTGCTCTTGCCATCGTCGACCGAACCCGCCGTGGAGAAGCGCAGGAGATCCATCAGAAGTACCCCTCGCGCTTGCGGTCCTCCATGGAGGTCTCCGAGAACGCGTCGTCGGCGCGGGTGGCACCGCGCTCGGTGATGCGCGCCGCAGCGACCTCCAGGATGATGGCCTCTACCGTGGCCGCGTCGGAGCTGACAGCGCCCGTGCAGGTAGCGTCCCCCACCGTGCGGTAGCGCACTACCATCCGGCTCACGGGCTCGTCCTGGCCCCGCGGCAGGTGGTCGGAGATGCCCAGCCACATATTGTCTCGACGGAAGACGTCGCGCTCGTGGGCGTAGTAGATCGAGGGCACCTCCAGCTGCTCCCGCTCGATGTACTGCCAGACGTCCATCTCGGTCCAGTTGGAGATGGGGAACACGCGCATGTGCTGCCCGCGTCGCAGGCGGCCGTTGTACAGGCTCCACAACTCGGGCCGCTGGGAACGTGGCTCCCACTGGCCGAACTCATCCCGGAGCGAGAACACGCGCTCCTTGGCTCGAGCCTTCTCCTCGTCCCGACGCGCGCCACCGAACACGGCATCGAAGCCATGCTCCAGGATGCCGTCGAGCAAGGTCGTGGTCTGGAGCCGGTTGCGCGACGGGTTGCCCGGTTCCTCCCGGACCCGGCCCGAGTCGATGGACGCCTGCACGGATGCGACGATGAGCCGCTCACCCAGCTCGGCCACGCGTCGATCGCGGAAGTCGAGGACTTCCGGGAAGTTGTGACCGGTGTCCACGTGCATCAACGGGAACGGGAAGCGTGCGGGCCGGAAGGCCTTCTCGGCAAGCCGCAGCATCACGACGGAGTCCTTGCCGCCCGAGAACAGCAACACGGGGCGCTCGAACTCGGCCGCGACCTCGCGCATGATGAAGACCGATTCGGCCTCCAGGGCATCGAGATGGGAGAATCGCTGTGCGGGCATCTGGGCAGCGTCGATCATGGGCATCCTGTGGTGATCCGGGACGGCACGGACCGACCTGGAAGGGGCTGGGCTCGATGGGGCAGAGTGCCGCGTAGTATATCGACCCACACCGATGCCCACCCCCGGGGACCATCCCGGGCGCCGAGCGGAGACCGATGTCCCAGTCCAGCACCCCCGATAGATGCCTGCCCGTCACCGTCCGGTGGGCCGGGTGACCGAACCCGAGCCGCAGGTCGCCGCGCCGGACATCAAGACCACCGCGCCGGACATCCAGACCACTGCGCAGCATGTCAAGGGGGCGCCGCCCAC
>JBBSOS010000369.1:0-2901 GCA_038259505.1 Candidatus Limnocylindrales bacterium
ACGAGCGCGACCCGGCACGCCTGCGAACGGTGCCGCACGTGCGCGGGCCGGCGAGTGCCGGACATCGGGGCAGATGGCAGGGACTGGCCATGTGGCACAGGACCACTCATGACGTCACGTGCGCCACGACCCGTGGTCAGCGTCCCGGGCCACCCGTGGCGGCCATGCCTTCGATGGTCGTCGGATCGAGTGCCTGGTCCCACAGGCGTACGTCCGCCAACTCTCCCTCAAGGTCGGCCCGGGGCCCGCCACCCAGCACCAGGGGCGTGCCATCACGCGGCACCAACAGGCCCTCGATCTCGCCCTCCGCGGTCCCGACGGCACGGCCATCGACGTACAGCGTGACCCGACGGCCATCGCGGACCCCCGCGAGATGGTGCCAGCCGGCTCCCAGGGATCGATCGTGGGAGGCCACCGCTCCTGCCCGCATCGAATGGACATGCGCCGACGGAAGGGTCCCCACGAACAACTCACCAGCGTACAGGACCATGGAGGCGGCCCGTCGATACAGCACATCGGGAGTTTCATCGACGGTCGCGACCGCATGCCATCGCTCATCGCCGTCGAAGCGGAAGATCCGTGCTCCCGGGAGCGTGCCGCCGTACAGCATCCCGTTGTAGGCCTGCAGGTTCATCACTTCGGTGTCGTCGCCCAGACGACCCGTGGATACCCAGCTGGCGGGCCCGGCAGCGTCGATGCCCTCGGCACGGAAGACGAGACCCGTCGGCCATGTCCCGATGAACATGCGGCCGGCATACGTCTCGATGGAGTACACCTGCGTGGTGTCGAGCTGGAGGCCGCACGACGTCCAGGACTCGTCGCCGGCATATCGGAAGACACCGCCCCCGCCGGACGACTCACGAGCCGGCACCACCACGCCCGCCTTGGTCATGGCGATCGCGCTATCGACGTGGGCATGGTCGTTGCCCGCCCCATAGAGCGCTCCGGCGTACGCCCCCAGCGCCAGCAGGCGCCGCCCGGGCGTGCCGCACCAGCGCCAGGCGCCGGGCCCGTCCATGCGGAACAGGCCTTCCGAGTACATCGGGATGGCGTACAACGAGCCAGCGAACGGGACCAGCGCGGCGATCGCATCGGCGCCCTCGAGCACTCCCATGTCGGCCCAGGTCCGGCTCCCCTCGTAGCGCAGCACTCGACCACCCGGGACCTGGTTGACCGAATCCTCGAGGCCCGAGCCGCCACCCCGGAGACGCGAAACGGCCGCGTACAGGGCGCCATCGTGGATCGCGAGACGGGTCACGGCATTCGTGTCCCGGGGTGAGCCACAGTCCTCCCAGCCTCCGTCGATGCGGCGGAACACGCGACCCAGCGGTGCCGGCCCGGCCTCCCACGTCGCGGCGTACAGGGACCCCTCGTAGGCGGCCAGCGAGCACATCATGACCGAGGCGTCACCCGGCTTCCCGTGGTCCGTGACGATCGGCTCTGAGCCGGTATCGACCCCGAACCACGTCGTTCGGTCGTTGCCATGGCTGCCACAGGGGCTGCCATGCTCGAATCCGAGGGTGAAGCCATGGCGCTGCCCTGGGTCGAACCACGACACCACGTCGCCCAGGACGGTGGTCGGTGCGGCAGCGGCGTTCACCCAGGCCGCGACCGTGCATGCTTCGGTTCCCAGGTGCAGGTCGGGGACCTCCAGACGACCGGTGCCTGCGAGTCGCGCCACCGGGCGCCGGACGGCAGGGTCGACCGACGGCCCGAACATGACCTCGCCGACGATCGTCGCATGCCGGCCGCGCTCGACCGCGTCCCGGCCATCCGCGGCCAGGTCCCAGGCTCCGACGGGCCGTGGGACCGGCTCGGTGGGCCGCTCGTACGCGCTCATGACAGCAGAGTGTAGTCGAGCCGCCGGGTGATCGTCCGACGATCGACGATCCGACATCGCGTGCCGAGGTCACCTCGCAACGCCCCACGCGACATCGCTCAGGGGCATCGCCGGCAACCGGGCCGATCGGGCATGGCAAGGAGGCCCCCGCCGAGACGGGGGCCCATGATCCAGGGTCAGCCTAGGGACTAGATCTCCGTGGGCTTTCTGCCCATGCCGACCCACACCAGTCCGGCGCCGGTGATGATGAACGCGACCCCGAAGGCCATCGCGATGAGGGCCATCGCCTGTCCCATCTGGAGGGCGGAGAAGGACGTGGCGCCAACACCAAGCTCCGCGAACAGTCCGTGGACCAGGCCGGTCCATGCCAAGTCGCGCGCTGGGCCATCGAGCGGATGCGACCGGTCGAACTGCGTCCAGTAGCGCCCGAGCGTCGGCACGGTGTAGGTGCCTGGCTGGAAGATGGCATCGTGCTTGAGTGCGTCCAGGTACGTGGCATCCTGGGGCAGCGTCTCCGGGGTATACGTCACGGCATCTGCTGCCATGCCCTCGGTGCCATCGCCGTCGTACTGCACCTGCGCTGGCAGCGTGACCGTGGTCGTGCCGGTCAGCGTGTGGTGGGCGATGGTCGCCATCTGGTACATATATTCGGTGCCGGTATTGACCAGCGTGTCATTGGGGTTCAGGTCACCCTGGTTCACCGGCCACTGCCACGTATCGCGGAGCAGGGACAGGATGGCGGCCCCTTCTTCGGGGGACCCACGGTCCACGAGCTGTCCCTGGTCGTTGTAGGACAGCCTGACGTCCTGCGCCGTGCTGAAGCCCTGGAGCGCGTTGGCGCCCGCCTGGACCTGCGTGTAGCCGTAGCCACCACCGAGCACGGCGAGCACGCCGATCACGGCGATGACCGCCCCCAGGATCCGTATTCGACGTTCCATCTGAGCGTTCGTCCTCTCGCTGTCGGGTCATCCCTGACCCCAGTGCGACTGACCTCGCGTCAGTCGCTTCCGTGTCCTGATGCTGCGGTCCCGGGCCGCCGACCCGACAGTGCCGTTCGGCCC
>JBBSOS010000370.1:0-2900 GCA_038259505.1 Candidatus Limnocylindrales bacterium
CACTTCGGTTTCGAGATGGTCATCTTCCGCGCCGAACGTGGCGTCGTCCCGGTGGCCTGGGCTTCGCACCTGGCCATCACCGACGAGTCGGGCGAGCGCTTCCTGTACGACCAGCGATCGGAGATCGGCGGCAGGGTGGATCGATCAGTACCTGGTGGAGGCTACGACCTGGCGATCGGTCTCGATGTCGCGCCCGGCATCCTGGATCTCACGGCAGCCCCCTGGACCATAGTGGGAGCGTCCGGCGTCGACCACCTGTCCGCCGAGGGAACCGCGACCAGCGGCACGAGGTTCGGGCTCGACCTGGCAATCGATTCCCACGGCCTGCCACCGGCACTCCACGACACCGACGGGTACGTGGACTTCGGGCCCGCCGGTGGGTCCTACTACTACTCCCGCCCGAGGATGGATGCGTCCGGGATCCTGACCCTTGGCGACGAGACCCTCCAGGTCACGGGCGACGCCTGGTTCGACCACCAGTGGGGCGACTTCATCGCGGTGGGCGGTGGTGGTTGGGACTGGTTCGCAGTCAACCTTGCGGATGGCACCGCCCTGACGCTCTCGCTGGTCCGGAACGCCGACGGCAGCTACCCGCTCGTCTACGGCACCCTGGTGGATGCCGACGGCACGACCCGGCATCTCGATCGGGACTCGTTCTCGGTGGACACCTCCGCCACGTGGGACTCACCGCTCACCGGTGTCCGGTACCCGGCCGCATGGCACATCACCATCCCGGGCGAGGCCCTGGTCATCGACCTGGTGCCGACCGTGGCGGCGCAGGAACTCGACACGCGCTCCACGACGGGTGTCATCTACTGGGAGGGTTCCCAGGTCGTGACCGCCAGCCGTGCCGGCGTGCCGCTCGAGGGTCGGGCGTACGTCGAGCTGACCGGGTATCGACCACCTGGCACGTAGTCCAGCCGACCGAACCCGTCATGCGCGCCTGATAGGCTCCAACCGATGATGGGGTCCCCGGGCTCGCGGTCACCATGCTCCTGATCGGTGCGGTCGTTGGGCTCGTCGTGGGGCTCTTCGCGGGTGGCCGGCTCGATGCGCTTCTGTACGTCCGGCTGCGCTTCCTCGCCCTCCTCATCGGGGCGCTCGTCCTGCGCTTCGGTACCCAGTTGCTCATCGCTCGTGATATCGCGATCGTGGACGCTCTGCGGTTGCCGCTGTACACGGGCGCGTTCGCGCTCGTGGCCGGCGTGCTGTGGCTCAACCGTTCACAGCCGGGTCTGCTGCTGGTCATGGCGGGGGTCATCGCGAACGGCCTGGCCGTGGTGCTCAACGGTGGCTGGATGCCGGTGTACCTGCCGGCACTCAGCGTCGCGGGCCTGACGACGGCCGACCTGTCACCGACGTACCACGTGCCACTGCCGCATGACCTCGGACTCTCGTTCCTGCTTCATGGAGGGCCGCTCGGTGACATCGTGCCGTTCCCGGCGCCAGTCCTGGCCAACGTGGTCAGCATCGGTGATGTCGCCATCTCCATCGGCCTGGGCTGGTTCGTGCTCGCCACCCTCCTCCGCGGCGATCCGGCCCCGGCGCTGCGCGGCCTCTCCCTGTGGCGTGGCCGGGGACCGGAGCCGTTGGAGAGCGGTGTGCCCGTCGGCAACCTGGACCGGCGGCCTGTCATGCTCGGCGGTGGTCGCGGTCCGGGTCTGCTGGCACCCGACCAGGTGCTCGAACCGGTCCCGCGCATCGTCACCGGGGTGGCCCGGGCTCCCCTCGGAGCGCGCTTCCGCGCCCACCCCTATGTGCGGCTGCTGGGCGATGCCCGCTTCAGCGCCTTCTGGGTCGGCCAGGCGATCAGCATGTTCGGGGACCGCCTGCACCAGATCGCCCTGGGCACGCTGGTCTTCGTGGACACCGGGTCGCCCGTCGCCACGGGACTCGTGTTCCTGGCGGCCGCCCTGCCGAACGTGCTCCTGGGGCCCATCGCGGGAACGTTCGTGGATCGCTGGGACCACAAGCGGGTGATGATCGTCAGCGACCTGCTTCGGGCGGCCCTCGTGCTGCTCATCCCGGTCGTGTTCCAGGTCGATGTGCTGTGGGTCTACCCCGTCGTGTTCCTGGTCACGACGGTGAGCCTCTTCTTCCGTCCCGCGCGGGTGGCCGTCGTCCCCCGGATCGTGGCGCCCGATGACCTGCTCGCGGCCAACAGCGCCCTCTGGACCGCGGAGAGTGTCGCGGACATCGTGGGCTACCCCGTGGCCGCGGTGTTCGTGGCGTTCCTGGGCCAGCAGATCGCGCTCGCCTTCTGGGTCGATGCTGCGACCTACGTCCTGAGCGCAGTGCTCATCAGCTCCCTCATCGTGCCACCGGTCGTGCGGGCGGCCCTGCCGCGACTGGGGAGCGCCATCGATGGGTTCGTGGGAGAACTCCGGGAGGGTTGGCACGTGATGCGCGGCCATCCAGCGCTGCTCCAGAACACGCTCATCAGCGCGGTCGCTCAACTGTGCATCGGCTCGACCATCGCGCTCACGGTCGTGTTCTCTGGGCAGGCATTCGGGGACCGCTACCTGAAGCCGGCCGAGAACTGGGCGGCGATCGAGGCGCTCATCGGGGTCGGCAACCTGATGGGCGGGGTTGCTGTCGGTCTCATCGGCGCCCGCTTCGGCAAGGGCCGGATGGTCGTGGCCGGCTTCGTGTCGATGGGCATCGCCACGGTCACGCTGGGGCTGTCGACCGACCTGCCGGTCGCCCTCCTCGCGGCAGGCGCCATCGGTATCGCGAACCTGGTGTACGTCGTGCCGACCCAGACCATCTTCGGGGAGCGCACCCCAGCGGAGTACATGGGTCGGGTGGTCGCCATCCGTTCCAGCATCGTCTTCGGCGCCATGACCGCGGCGATGGGCATCTGCTCGATCCTCGCCGAGTGGGCGCCGGCGGGCATGATC
>JBBSOS010000371.1:0-2883 GCA_038259505.1 Candidatus Limnocylindrales bacterium
GTGGCCAACAAACGTGACCGACGACACCCGTCCAGGCCCTTCTTCGAAGGCGCCACCCTGTCCTTCTCGGCGGGCCCGTCCGGCCCCGGGTACGTGCCCAACGGCAACTGCGGCCGGCATCCGGTCGACCTCATCCACCGCGCGATCTGTCGGATCGAAGGCCGGGGGACGATCCTCGTCGCCGCGGCCGGCAACTACGGCCAGAAGGCGAGCCTCCGACGTCCCGCCGGCTTCAAGGAGGTCATCACGGTCTCCGCGATGGCCGATTTCGACGGCAGGCCAGGGGGCAAAGGACGCCAGGCGTCGGCGTGCCGATCCGGCGCAGCACCTGAGCGTGACGACCGCTTCGCGTCGTTCTCGTCCTACGGCGCGGGGGTCGACCTCATCGCGCCGGGCAAGTGCATCTGGGTGGCCTATGGCAGCTCCGGCTACGCCCGGGTCTCGGGCACATCGTTCGCGGCACCGATGGTGCTCGGCGCCGCCCTGCTGTATCGGAAGCGGTATCCGTCGGCCAGACCCAACCAGGTGCGGATGGCACTCATCCGTGCAGGTCGGCGCGATTGGCGAACCGGCTCCGATCCGGACCGCGCACACGAACCCCGGGTGGACGTCCGGCACTTCGCTGCTCCACCCACGTTCCAGTACGACCGGCAGGTCCGGCGCCGGATCACGCGCGGCGGGAAGGCGATCAGGCTCAGGCTCCATGTACGGCGTCTGCGGGGACACACGGCGACCATCCGGCTGCGTCCGTCCCACGCGCCGCCGGGCATCCGTGTCGCCATCGACGGCGCACGCGTCACCATCGAGGCCCGCCCCGGAGCACGCGCCGGCACGCGGACGGTGACCCTGCGAGCGTCCGACGGCGAGGTGGTCCGCGCCATCCGGGTGCCCATCCGGGTGGTGTCGCGGTAGCGACATCGACCGCGCGGGCGCGACATCAGGCCCGTGTCCGACATCAGGCCCGCGCGCGAAGCCACCTGGTCGCGGTGCGGGCCCAGAGCAGAAGCAGCCTGCCCACCGTCCAGCCTCCGATGCCGCCCAGGGTGTTCATGAGCACGTCCGTGATGTCGGCGGACCGGCCATTGTCCGCGACCCCCTGGGTCACCTCGAGGCCCATCGAGAACGCCGCGGATACGAGTGCCACCCGCCACAGCGGCACATGCCACGTCCGCAGCGTGAGCGCCAGGCCGAACGGCACGAACAGCAGGATGTTGGCCCCCATCTGGCCAAGGATCACGTCCCGCGCCCAGCCGACGGGCCACGCCCGGATGAGATCCTCGAACGGCATCCACGTCCACGATCCGATGCCGGTGCTCGGTTCGGTCGACGGCAGCGTCGCTCGCAGGATGACCAGCGCCGACGCGACCAGCAGGCCATCGGCGGTCGCCATCCGGACCGCCCACAGCATCCGGCCGCGTCGGGCATGCCAGGCAAGGGACACCGGGAACGCGATGGCAAGCGCCAGGACCGCGAACGGTGCCAGCTCGGCCGTGGGTCCGGGCCACATCCGATAGACTCTACCTTTATCCGGCCTGCATAGATCCTATGCACTCCAGAGGAGCCCTGTGACCCATCCAAAGGACACCCTGTGACCCAGTCGACCGCGCCCGAGATGACCGTCCTCGATGTGCCGTTGGGTGCTGCCGTCGCCCCACGGCTGGTCACCGAGATCCCGGGTCCCCGGGCCCGTGCTCATGTCAAGTACGACCAGCGGGTGACCTCGCCAAGCCTGCCACGGGCCTATCCCCTGGTCCCGGTCCGAGGCGGTGGCTGCGTCATCGAGGACATCGATGGCAACCGATTCCTCGACTTCTCGGCGGGCATCGCAGTGAATGCCACGGGGCACGGTCATCCGCGCGTGGTCGAGGCCATCCGTGCCCAGGCGGGGGAGCTCATCCACTACAGCGCGTCGGACTTCTTCCTGCCCGCCTATGCGCAGTTGTGTGACCGCCTCGCTGGCATCGCCCCGATGACCGGACCTGTCCGCGTGTACCTGGGCAACTCCGGCGCGGAGGTGGTGGAGGCGTCCATCAAGGTCGCCCGCCATGCGACCCGTCGGCCATACGTGGTCGGCTTCCTGGGCGGCTTCCACGGGCGGACATACGGTGCGCTGAGCCTGACGGCCTCCAAGGCGAAGTACCACGCAGGGTTCGGCCCGCTCGTGCCCGGCATCTACCACGCGCCATTCGGGCACATCGAGGATCTGCACTGGTTCGATGAGGTGCTGTTCGAGCGGCTCGTGCCCGCGGACGAGGTGGCGGCCATCATCGTGGAGCCGATCCAGGGTGAGGGCGGCTACGTCGTGCCCGAGCCGGGGTTCATCGCGGGGCTCCGCCGGATCTGCGACGAGAACGGGATCCTGCTCATCGCAGATGAGATCCAGTCAGGTGCCGGTCGGTCCGGCCGGATGTGGGCCATCGAACACGAGGACGTGGGGCCGGACATCCTGTTGACCGCCAAGGGCATCGGCTCGGGCATGCCCATCGCGGGCATGATCGCACGCGCCGACATCCTGGAGTCGTGGGGGCCGGGAGCGCACGGCTCGACCTTCGGTGGCAACCCGGTCGCGTGTGCCGCTGCCCTGGCCACCATCGACCTGCTCGAGGCGGGCATGGTCGACAACGCGGCCCGCCAGGGCGAGCGTGCCATGCACGGCCTTGCCGCGCTCCGGGCGCGTCACCCGGAAATCGTCACGGGGATCCGCGGCAAGGGCCTCATGATCGGTATCGAGCTGGACCGCCCCGATCGCGCCCAGCGCGTGGAGTGGGGCTGCTTCGAACGAGGCCTGCTGATCCTGCAGGCAGGGACGGCATGCGTACGCCTCTCGCCGCCGCTCATCGTCACCGGGGACCAGGTGGATACCGCACTGGGCATCCTCGAGGA
>JBBSOS010000372.1:0-2882 GCA_038259505.1 Candidatus Limnocylindrales bacterium
CGTGACACCTTCGTGACACACGCCCTGGAAGCGTCCAGGACGAGGGATGCGCCGCTTCGGGGATGCCCGGGTCACGGCGTGGCCGAGGCGCCAGGCAGGGCAGGGGACGCATCGGGCGCGGGGCTCGTGCCCGGCCCGGGCGTGCGGACCGCGCGAGGCTCGGTCGATGGCAGCGTCACGGTCACGGACCCCTCGGACTCGACCACGATGCCCTCGTAGGTCGTCGGCGGCTCGCTGAGCACCACGACCCGATACGTGCCCGGCGGCACCTGAAGGGGATCGCCGCCCACGGTGCCGGTGCCCATCAGCGTGCCTGCCTGGTCGTAGACCTCGTACGGGGCGCTCACCGCGGTCCGGATCGCATCATCGAGCTGCGATCGCTGGCGGGCATCGAAGAAGGCTCCGCCGCCGAGCCGAGCCCAGCGCGCCATCTGGCGCCGAGCCCGCTTGTCGTTCACGGCGAGGCCGACGATGCTGATCCGGGCCTCGATGCCCTGGCGCTGGATGGAGCGGATCGCCGCCGCGGGGTCACGGCCACACAGGTCCTTGTTGGGCCAGATCTCCTTGCTGTCCGTGATGAGCAGCACGATCCTGACTCCGGTGGCGCTCGCGAGGTCTCTGGGTACTGCCTCGAATGCCGCACCGATGGGCGTGTCCGCCGCCCGGTCCACCGTCAGACCGTCCACGAGGCCGACCATCGACGCCGCATCGAGAGGCCCGAACGGTACTGCCACGCTCGTACCGCACGGGTCCGACTTGCTGCCGAGGATCCGGAGCGCGACCGGTGTGCCGGGCGGCAACTGGTCGGTGACCAGGTCCGACAGGACCTGCTTGGCGCTGTCGATCCGGCTCGTGCCGCCGAATCGGTCGAGCATGCTGCCCGAGGTGTCGAGGATGATCTCGATGGCCACGTCCTTGCTCACGGGCGCCGGCGCCGGCTGGCCCTCGGCGTCCACGGCCACGACGGACAGCGATCCGGGTGGCGGAGGCGGCAACTCGACCTCCGAGGTCGTCGTGTCGAGGGTGTATCCCGCGGGTCGCCGAAGCCATGTCGCCATGCGCGAGAACGCCTGGTCCATCTCGCCGTGGGACGCGACGTACTGATAGTGACCGCCACCCGCGGCCGCCCAGTCCTGCATGAAGTGACGCGACAGGACCGGTACCGAGTCGGCGCCCACGTGGACCGCGAACACCATCGGTCGGACGCCGGCCAGGTCCTGCCACAGCTCCTGCACCTTGCCGTAGCTGCTGGTGTCCGCGTCGGTCACCAGGAGGACGGCGCGGGCGCCTTCACGTCCCGCCAGTTGATCCGAGGCGTCGATGAGTGCGGCCTCGGCGCCGCTCGACCCATCCCCGATGACGTAGCGGTCGACGGCGTCCTGGAGCAGATACGGGTCGTCGCTCCAGTCGGGCAGCAGCGGATCCTCCTCGAACGGGATGACCTTGACCGCCTCGTCGCCCGTGGTGACACCGCCGGTGTAGGCGCGCATGGCCTGGGTCACGAACGGCAGGTACGCCCCCATGCTGCCACTGGTGTCGAACGTGAATACGGCCGAGAACGGTGGTTGGGTGACGCGGACCCGGTACGTGGCACCGGACGTCACGTTCGCCTCGTAGTGGACCGAGCCATCCTCGGTCGCCGCGAACGTCATGGGGACCGTCTGGCCATCCGGCGAGAACAGGGTCAGGGCGACGCCGACGGCAGGCACGCCACCGACCGAGATGCTGATGCTGTTCTGGCCGTCGGGGATGGTGACGCGGTACCAGTCCACGTCCTGGTCGCGATGGACGCGGCCTGCCGCGGCCTGACCGGGCACCAGCTCGCGGGCGGTCTCGGGCGTGTCGTCCCCATCGTCCTCGTCAGCAGCCACGCCGGTGTCGGGCGGCTGTGTCCACTCACGCGGACCGACCGGCTGGGTGTCGCCCCATTCGCCCAGGATGGACCGGTAGGCCGAGTCGGTCGGTGCCTCGAGGATGCGCACGGTGGCCGGTTCCTCCTGGGAGTACACATCCTTGCGGATCGGGCTGCCCGTGAGCCGCACGAAGCGGGCCCAGGTCGGCTGGTCGAAGGAGAACGGGGCCACGGTGCCGTCATCGCGCCGGTCGAGCTGCCAGGTCCCGATGGGCTGCCAGGGCCCCACCGGGCTCAGGGTGCTGATCGCGACCTGGGCCGAACGGATCTGCTTGCTCGGGTCGGTGGGTGACGGGTCGACCCATTCCATGCCCGTCAGCAGCGCTTCCCGATCATCCTGGAAGCCGACGACGACGGTCTGGGTGTCCCCGGTCGACGCAGGCAGGCTGTTCGGGTACTCGGTCGGATCGTCCGTCAGCAGCGCGTCGGCGAGGTCCTGCGAGGATGCCGGAGGATCCATCCAGACGACGTGCCCCCCGCGCACCGGTTCGGCGATGTTGGCGGGCATCGGGTCGGGCGCGACACCTGGCGCGGCGATGACCTTCCATTCACCGAGTGTGACCGGTCCATCCGTGCCGCCCCAGGTGGAGTCGATGCGCAGTTGGGCGAACCGCGCCGGGATGGGCGGGGCCAGCGGGAACCACTGGTCGCGGTCGAGTGGCGAGAGCTGGCCACTCAGGACCTCTCGCCACGTCGTGCCATCGTCGGACAGCAGCAGCGTCACCGCCTTGGGGACCGAGTCGTTCCATTGCCGTCCCGCCAGCGGGTCGAGACCCATCCCGGCCACCGGCACCGGTGCGTCCCCGGCGAGGTCCACGGTGAGCGCGATGGGCGTTCCGCTCATGGTCGTGCGGAAGCCACTCCCTGACGGCGTCACACCGTCGTACAGCTCCGCTTCCGCGGTCGGATCGATGCTCACCACAGGCGTACCACCGAGCGCGGCCGACGCGACGTCCAGGCCCCCGAGCAG
>JBBSOS010000373.1:0-2881 GCA_038259505.1 Candidatus Limnocylindrales bacterium
AGCGCTTCCTTGGTGCGCGCCCGATAGTCGGCAACCGGCGCCGCGAAGACGATGTCGGCGAGTGCCTGGATCCGCGTGCCGAGTTGACGGGCGCGCGTGATGTCCCCCTGCCTCGCTGCCGCCTGGAGTGCCACGTGCTCCGCGGTGAGCAATGTCGCGAACCCGAGCAGTGCGCCGTCGGCACCCAGCAGGAAGCTCTCGGCGATGAAGTTGTCATTGCCCGTCAGGAGCGTGATCGCGCGCGGAGCGGTCTGCAGATGCGCCCGGAGCGCGAGCCACCGGAGCGGGTCGAACGACGCTTCCTTGATGGCCACCACCTGGGGGATGGCGAGGAGACCGTCGAGGACGTCCGGTGGATACAGCACGCCACCCAGCATCGGCTGGAGCTGGAACAGCACGATGGGCATGTCGGTGGCATCCGCGATCGCCCGGTGATACCCGACCACAAGGTCAGTGCGCAGCGGCTGGCTCAGGAAGGCGCCGACCGGGAAGACCAGCAGTGCGTCCGCGCCAGCCTCGCGCGCGATGAGCGCGTTGGCGATCCCGTCAGCGGTGGATGGCCCGCCAACGCCCGCCACGACCCGGACTCGACCGGCAGCCGAGCCGACCATCGTCTCCAGCACCGAGCGACGCTCGTCGCGGGTCAGGTGGGGTCCTTCGCCCGTGTCCACGTTGACCGCGAGGCCCAGGGCGCCCGCGGCGACGAGCCGCTCGACATAGGGCGGGATGGCGTCGTAGTCGATGCGCTCGGTGTCGAGCATCGGGGTCACGGTGGCGGGGATGATGCCGGCGAGATCGATCATGGGTCGCTCCTGGACTGGACGGCGGCACGGTGCCGGATGGGATCCGGCCCCAGGGACTCTGCATCAACGCGGCCCAGCCGATACCGATCGCTGCGGCTCGACCCGGTGGCCACGAACGCGGCCCGGAACCCGGCTGGTGCCAGGAGGGCGGCCGGATCGGGGGGCGCTGCACCATATGGATAGGCGAATGGCCAGCCAGAGGACGGGCCGAGCGCCCGCAGGTAGGCCGCCGACGCCGCGACCTCCTGTACCGCCGCGTCGCGCGACAGCCAGTCCATCCAGTGATGGCCGTGGGTGTGGCCGCCAATGGTCATGCCGGCGGCATGCAGTTCGCGGACCTGCCGCGTATCGAGGAACAACGCGTCCGCGACGTCCGGCTCGGGTCCGACCAGCCGCTCGACCATGGTCGAGAGGACCGGGCCTGCCACGTCCATGAGATCCCGCTGGAGGACCCACTTGACGTCGTCGACCGGGTCGTCGAACGCGTCCGGCGCATGTTCCGCCTCGGCCTGCCGAAAGCGGATCTGGTCGGCGGGCCGGAGCGCATCGACGACCGCATCCCGGAGTTCGCTCGCGTTCAGGTACGCCAGCAACACGTGGATCCGATGCGCCACGGTCAGGCCTTCGCCCGGCTCGCGAGCCATGACGAAGAAGATGCCCGGCAGCTTGCGCTCTGCGAGCATCGGCAGCACATACCGATGGTGGTCGTCGTGGCCGTCGTCGAACGTCAGCACGACGGCGTCCGGAGGCAGTGGTGGCCCCCCGTCGAGTGCTGCCGATACCTCGGGCCAGCCGACGATGGTGGCGTACCGGGACAGGGCGTCGAGCTGGGCGCCGAACGACACCAGATCGACCCGGCCGGCACCCACCCGCGCGGGAGCGTCATCGGGGCGAACGTAGTGGTACATCAGCACCGCGGTCGAGACCGGGATGTGCGGCGCCACGCCGATGGCCGCATCCATCACGACCGGTCGAGCCGCAGCCATACGAACGCATGACCAGTGTGCGTCTGGAGGCGAGCGAGCGTTGCCACGTCGACGACACGCGGCACCCCCAGGTTCCCGGCATCAGTCCAACCGGTCGATCCGAGCACGCTCATGCGGCGGAGGGCGCCGGTACACCAGGCGGCGTCGATCGTCACCGCCTCGGTGGTACCCACGAGGATCGAGCCGTCGTCGATCTGTCGGACCTCGACCGGACCTGGTCGCTCCATCCGCAGCACACCCTCGACCTCGCGCAGTGCCTCGCCCGCGAACCAGATACCCGACGGCCCGATCCGGACCACGTGGAGCGCCGGGCCATGGACCGTCCAGCCGGCGACCTCGACGCGTGTGGGCGGTTCGATGGCGACCGACAGCCGGCTGACTTCGCCACTGGCGGCCCGGACGATGAGCGTGTCCTGGTCCGGAGCCTCGACCGACAGACCGGCGAGCGCTTTCGTTGGATCACCGCCCACGCTGCGCGCCACGTCGGCATGCGCGAGAAGGCGGAGCGGTGCGGACAGGCCTGCCTCGGTCACTGAGGGCTGCTCGGAATGATCTGCCACGAGGTTCCGGTCAGTGCCGCCACGCGCGGGGCCGGACGGCTGGACCTGGGCCCACCCGTGCAGCGCCCGGATACCGACCCATCGGCTGCCATCAGTGGCAGTCTGGATGGCGCGGTCTGGGTCACCCTCCCGGACGATGCGCACATCATCCGGGACCGCCAGGGGCAGGCTGGCCGCGGCCGCTCGGACAGGCCCACGCGGGCGCAGCTGGATGGCGCGGACCCAGATATCACCGATGCGCATGGACACGACCGACGTGCCGTGCTCCTGGCCGTCCACACCGATCCGGTATCGGGACCAGATCCAGTCCGCTCCCGAACCGCCCGCGTCGACGAGTGCCCGATGGCCGATCCCCCCGTCGGCACCTTCGAGTACGACGGTCCCATCGGGTCCGGGCCGACCGTCGGCGGCGTTCTTGGTGAACGGGAACTCGGTGTGGTAGAGCCACTTGCCGTAGGACGGCCGGTAGTCGTGGCCGGGGATGTCATCGGGGTGATCCATGAGCGCCGATTCGACCCAGGTGCCGCCCCCG
>JBBSOS010000374.1:0-2877 GCA_038259505.1 Candidatus Limnocylindrales bacterium
CGGCCGTAGACGACGAAGACGGTGAAGTCCCGGCCGAGGCCTGTCCCGGGGCCCGCGATGAATGTCATGCCTCGCTGGCGCACGATTATCGAGCCCGCACTGACCAGTTGGCCATCACCGCGCTTGACACCCAGCCGTTGGCCAGCGCTGTCGCGGCCGTTCTTGGAGCTGGAGCCTGCCTTCTTGTGGGCCACGCTGCTACCCGTCCTTCCTGGGCTCGTCGGTGTCAGTCTCTGCGTCTGCCTCGACCTCTGCGTCTGCCTCGACCGCCTCGACGCCGTCCGGGGCGTCTGCCGCTGCGACCGGGCCATCCGCCGCTACCCCTGGCTCATCCGCGGTGTCCAGGGAGCCATCGGGCGCTGCAGGCACGGCCTTCGCCTTCCTGGCGGGCTTCGCCGGAGCGGGCGACTCTGCGGCGGCCGCCGCCTGCTCGGCCGACGCCTTGGCGGCAGCGAGCTGCTCCGCGAGTGCCGCGTCGGCGGCTGCCTGCTCGGCTGCCGCCTTGGCGGCGACTTCGGCGGCTGCCTGCTGTTCCTTGTCGAGCTTGGCCTGCTCCCTGGCGGCACTGCGGCCGGCCCACGCGATGTCCGCGATGCGCAGCACCGTCAGGTCAGCGCGGTGACCCTGCTTGACGCGAGTGCGTGCCTTGGGCTTGTACTTGAACACGACGATCTTTTCGCCACGTGACCGGCGCAGGACGCTCGCGCTAACGAGGGCTCCGTCCACGACCGGCTGGCCCACGGCTGCCTGGTCACCGTCGGCGACCAGGAGCACCCGCTCGATCTCGATGGTCTGACCCGGCTCGATGTCCATGCGGTCGACCTCGATCTCGCTGCCGAGTTCGACTCGATACTGCTTGCCGCCGGTTTCGATGACTGCGTACATGGTCCCCTGATGGTTGACGACTGGTGAGGCGCCTCTGGTGGCACGGCGAACCGGCGAGGAGGACGGGGACAGGGATGGTACCCGCTGAGCGTGGATGTCGTCAACCGCTTCCCGGGCCGTCCCTGCCTCCGGTCGGCCCATCCGGTTCGCCGTCGGCGCCGGGTGCCCGACCCGTCGAGCCTCGGACCATGAGCGTCGTGGCAAGCACGATCCGCTCGACCGGCGCATCTGGGTCGGCGAGCAGCTCCAACAACCGCCGGACCGCCGACCGACCCATGTCCCGGAGCGGCTGGCGCACCGTGGTCAAGGCCGGGTCGACGTAGGATGCCTCGGGGACATCGTCGAAGCCGACGACCGACAGGTCCTCTGGCACCCGCAACCCTGCCTCGCGCGCCGCACGAAGGACGCCAAAGGCTGCCGCGTCACTGGACGCGAAGATGCCCGTGGGACGGTCGGTCAGCGCCAGCAGCTCCCTGGTCGCCTCGTACCCACGTGGCTCCAGGAAGTCGCCCTGGACCACCAGCTCGCCGACGAGGGGGACGCCGGCGGCCACGAGCGCATCCCGATAGCCACCCAGGCGTTGGTGGGTGGAGCCCATGTTGAGCGTGCCCGTGATGAACCCGATGCGACGGTGGCCGAGCGCCAGCAGGTGGTCGGTGGCAGCCGCGGCGCCCGGGCGATCCGCCGCATTGACCACGTTGCAGCCGGGCGCGTCATCGTCGTGGTCGATGAGCACGAACGGGAACTGCGACGCGCGGAGCTGCTCGACGTAGTCCGGCAGGCCTCGGGGCAGGATGATGAGCAGCCCCTCGACCATGCCGTGGGACAGCCGTGCGACGTATTCCGCCTCCTTCTCACGTCGATCGTGGGTCGTGCACAGCATGAGGTCCAGGCCAGCGCCGGAGACCTGCTGGTCGACACCCTGGATGACGCCCAGGAAGAAGGCGCTGTCGACACCCTGGGCCAGGAGGCCCACGACGCCACTGCGACCACCGGCAAGTGCGCGCGCCGAGACGTGCGCCACATAGCCCAGGCTGACCATCGCCGCCTGGACCCGCTGTCGGGTCGTGTCGCGAATCTGCGGATGGCCGTTGACGACGCGTGACACGGTCGAGGACGACACCCCGGCGACCCGCGCCACGTCGAAGATGGTGGGCCGGGCCACCCGGATCCTGCCGTCGCCCGTGGCTGCGACGCGTGCCCGATCACCGGCACCCGACCTCGCCCTGTCCATCATGGCCGGAGGATAGCCGCTCCGAAACCTGGGTTGCAAGCGCTTGCACGGCATGCGAGACTCCATCACCAGTCTGGAACGGTCCCGAGCATGGATCGACGCAGAATCTGACTGGCAGATCTGACTGAGAGCGCTTGCGGTCAGATCGCCCGGGGGCACGCGCAGGAGGGCACATGACAGGGACGAACGAGGAGCATCGGTTCCCGCCTGACTTCCTGTGGGGTGCTGCCACCTCCGCCTATCAGGTCGAGGGAGGCACCACGCTCGACGGCCGGGGCGTATCGATCTGGGACACCTTCTCGATGCGCCCGGGAGCGGTCCGGGGCGGCGACACGGGCGACGTGGCCGCAGACCACTTCCATCGGTATCCGGATGACGTCGCCCTGATGGCGCACCTGGGCCTCCGGATGTACCGCTTCTCGGTGGCCTGGCCGCGGATCCAGCCCGACGGTCGGGGACCGGCCAACCAGCGAGGCCTGGACTTCTATCGGCGACTCGTCGATGACCTGCTGGCCCACGATATCGCCCCCAACCTCACCTTGTACCACTGGGACCTGCCCCAGGCTGTGCAGGACGCGGGCGGCTGGGCGGAACGGGACACCGCGCTGCGGTTCGCCGAGTACGCGGAGCTCGTCTACGGGCAACTGCACGACCGGGTGGCCTGGTGGAGCACCATCAACGAGCCATGGTGCGTGGCGCTCCTCGGCCACGCCTCGGGCGTCCATGCGCCGGGCGTGCGTGATCCAGGCCAGGCGATC
>JBBSOS010000375.1:0-2870 GCA_038259505.1 Candidatus Limnocylindrales bacterium
CATTTCGAAGCGTGGCTGACCGCCAATCGACATCGACTTGACGCCGACCTGGCAGTCATCAGCGACACCGGCTTCTTCGAGGGCAATCTGCCGGCCATCACGGTCGGCCTTCGGGGCCTCATGTATGCCCAGATCGATGTCACCGGACCGGACGTCGACCTCCATTCCGGGACGTGGGGAGGCAACGTCCAGAACCCGGCCATCGCACTTGCCCGGATCATCGCGGAACTCAAGCGGCCAGACGGCCGCATCGCGGTCCCGGGCTTCTACGATGAGGTCCGGGCGATCACGGAACGCGGCCACGATGAGTTCGGCCGCATGCCCTTCGACAACGCCGAGCTGGCTGCCCAGATCGGGGTGCCGAAGTTGTTTGGTGAGCCCGACCTGCTGGCCCTGGAGCGCCGGGGCGCCCGACCGACGCTCGAGGTCAACGGCATCTGGGGCGGCTTCCAGGGCGAAGGCTCCAAGACCATCATCCCTGCCCATGCTCACGCCAAGATCAGCTGTCGGCTGGTGGCCGACATGGACCCTGTCCGGACCTTCGAGCGGGTCCGGGACGCGGTGCTCGCGGTCGACGTGCCCGCGGTACGTGTCGATGTCCAGCTCCTCAACCACGGCATGTGGAGCCAGACTCCCATCGACCACCCCGCGACGGAGGCGGCGGCGGCCGCCCTGCGCGAGGTCTTTGGCGCCGACCCGTACTATCTGTTCGAGGGCGGTTCCATCCCGGCTGCGGCCTCGTTCGCTTCCCTGCTGGGGCTACCGGTCGTGCTCCTGGGCTTCACGAACCCCGACGATCAGGCGCACGCCCCGAACGAGAACATGGTCCTCGCCAACTACGAGGGCGGCATCCGGACCATCGTGCGCTACTGGGAAGCGCTGCGCAGCCTGCCCGCCTGACACGAGCGCTGCGCGGCCTGCCCGCCTGACACGAACGTGTTCGACTTGCCGTCCTGATGCGAACGCGACACCGGTGGCGGTTGGTACCGATGGAGTGGGGAGGTAGGAGGTTCGGGCGCTGCCGGGCCGCGGGCGCCCGCTGGTACGGTCCATCCCGGCGACGCCTGTCGCGCGCAGCAGCTGCGAGATGCCGTGAACCTGAGCCGAAACCGGACCGCCGCTCCATCGCCCGATGGTGCTGCCGCGCCCCAGGAGGGCGCTCCCCAGGCTGGCTGGGCCACTGCGACCGCTACGCCGCCGCCAGACGGCGGGTTCGGCCCGGTGCCGCCCGGTGCACCCGGTGGGCCACCGGCTGGTGGGCCATGGACGGCCGGCCAGGGCGGCGACGGTGGTGGATCACAGGCCGGGGGCCCAGGTTGGGTTGGTCCGCCACCCGGCTGGGTTCCCGATCCGAACGCGCCACCGCCGGGCTATGGTCCGGGCTACCCCGCGCCGGATGGCTACCCACCGGGCATGTACCCACCGGGCATGTACCCACCGGGCGTGTACCCGCCGCCCGGGTACGTCGGCCCGGATGGCTATCCGCCGGAGGGCATGTACCCGGACCCTGATGGATATGTGCCCGTGGCCGAGTCGCCGATGGCACCTATCGCCATCGACTGGTCCGTCGGCGGCAGCCTCGGCCCCGTCGCGCCGCGCAGCGCAGTCGAGGTGCTGACATCGCTCGCCGGCAAGGTCGCCCAGGGCGACGTCGACCAGTACCAGCCCGTGCCGCTCGGGTTCACGCCGCTGGACAAGACCATCGGCGGCGGGCTGCGAGCCGGTGAGCTGTTGCTCATCGGTGGCGCGCAGGGAACGGGCAAGACCACGATGGCGGTCCAGATGGCCCGCAACATCGTCATGGGCGGTCAGGCGAGCGTGCTCTATGTCTGCTACGAGCACGACGAGGAATACCTGCTCAACCGCATCATCGCGATGGAGTCGGCCCTCCAGCATCTGCCCGGCCGCGTCAACGGCGTCAAGCTCCAGGATGTGCGCAAGGAGATCCTGAGCACCTGGCTCGCGCAGGGCGAGGGCTTCGCCGACCTGATGGCCAACCCTCGACTCCGACCCGCCCTCGAACGGGTCAACCGGTACGGACCCAACCTGTTCCTGCTGCGTGGCTCCCAGACCAAGAACACCGTCGACAACCTGCATGCGCTTGTGCAGCGGTACAAGGAGCTGTCCGGCGATCGGCGCCTGGTGGTGTTCATCGACTACATGCAGAAGGTGCCGGTCATCCCCGATCCGCCGACCGAGGCGGAGAAGGTGACCTACGTCGTCAATGGCCTCAAGGACCTGGCGCTCCAGATGGAAGTGCCCATGGTCTCCATCGTGGCCGCCGACAAGGAGGGCCTCAAGGCGTCCCGCCTCCGCAATCATCACCTGCGAGGCTCGTCCGCCATCAACTACGAGGCGGACATCATCCTCATCCTGAACGAGAAGTACCAGATCGTCGCCAAGGTCAACATCGAGTTCAATCCCTACCAGGCCCAGCGTTTCCGCGACTGGGTCATCGTGAGCGTCGAGAAGAACCGCGGTGGCCAGAACGCGGTCGACCTGGAGTTCGAGAAGCACTTCGAGTACTCCTGCTTCGACGCCAACGGGCGCACGGTGCAGGAGAAGCTCATCGAGGAACGCCTCTACAACGACTAGACGGGGCAGCGGTCGTGGCGCTACCCCACACAGCCGTGCGGTCGACCTGACGCTCGCAACCGCCGCGTTCCCAGTCATGCCTCTTGGGGCACCCCGATCTGCCCGCACAGCCTGACGCCCATCGGGCACGATCATGCGGTATGGACCACGCCCGTCCGGCCGAGGGAACCGAAACGATCCAGGCGCCCTCCGGCGGCCGAGCCGTCACGCGTGGTCGCGGATCCCCATCGGCGATGACCGAACGAGCGCTCGCCGCCCCGCTCGGGGGTGACGTC
>JBBSOS010000376.1:0-2864 GCA_038259505.1 Candidatus Limnocylindrales bacterium
CAGGTTCGCCGGACGCGGCACCAGGTTCGCCGGACGCGGCACCAGGTTCGCCGGCTCGACCGAGGCGCCGCCCGGCTGATTCCCCCAGCCTGACCGATTCCCCCAGCCTGTCGATGCGGATCCGCGCCGAGCTGCCGAGCCTTCGCCCAGCCGAGCGTCGGGTCGCGCTGGGCATCCTGGCCGATCCCGCCACGGTCGCTGGCCTGTCCATCGGCACCCTCGCCCGGCAGTCCGACACATCCGCGACGACGGTCCTGCGGTTCTGCCGCGCGGTGGGCTATCGCGGCTACCCCGCCCTGCGCCTGGATCTGGCGCGCGAGGCGGGGCGTCAGGATGGGGAGCGGCCGCGGTCGCCGTCGCCCACTGGTGACATCAGCCCCACCGACAGCCTCCCGGAGATCGTGGCCAAGATCGCATGGAGCGACGCGCGCGCCATCGAAGATACTGCGGCGCTCCTGAACATCGAGTCGCTATCAGCAGCGATCGATGCGGTGACCGGAGCACAACGCATCGACATCTACGGGGTCGGCGCCAGTGGCTTCGTTGCCCAGGATCTCCATCAGAAGCTGCATCGGATCGGCCTGCTGTCGTCCGTCTGGCCGGACACGCACGCGGCGCTCACATCGGCCGCATTGCTCGGTCCGGGCGATGTGGCGATCGCCATCTCCCACACCGGGACCACCACGGACACCGTGGAGGCACTGCGGGTGGCCGAATCGGGTGGCGCCACGACCATCGCCATCACCAACGCACGACACTCGCCGCTGACCGTGCATGCCCGACACGTGCTGACGACGGCGGCACGCGAGACCACGTTCCGCTCGGGTGCCATGGCCAGCCGCATCGCGCAACTGGCCGTGGTCGATTGCCTGTTCGTGGGCGTCGCCCTGCGATCTTACGACCGGACCCTGCGGGCGCTCGAACTGACATTCGCGGCGGTCCAGGGGCGTCGGATCGCACCCCACCGCCGGGGCCGTGGCGGCCGCGACTCCGCCTGAGCTTCCCGGACGCGTCGGCAGCCTTCGAGCGGCTCTCTGTGGGGCACCCGGCCACCGAGCGCCGGCCACCGCAACGGGCGTTCCTGCCACATGTCTCCTGGAGCGACCATAAGCGTGCGACGTCATCACCGAGGGCCGAGATCGCCACGCACGGCCCGCGAGCCGAGCGTGGGCGGGTCCGGGGTCCCCGCCACATGTCACGCCCTGGGGACGTATGACGGGTCGGACCCGGGTCGTACGTGGCACAGGTCGCCCGACGCGCACATCTGACAGCGATCCCGCCCAGCGAGCCTCATACGGTCACGAGCGCCGAACATCTGGCAGATCCGGAGCGCGGAGACGGTCGTATGGTCCCTTGGCCCGACATCTGTCCGGGTCGTGGCCGCGCCGCCTGAGGGGCGTGCGCAGTCCGTCGCCCGGCGTCCCAACCGGCCGTATCTCCGTGGGATCGACGCATGTCGGATGCGATCCGTCGATGGAAGTCGCTCCAGGGTCGGGTCAGCGCGCCTCGCTGATCTCGATGAGGTGCCCGTCCGGGTCGCGGAAGAATGCGCGCACTTCGGGGCCCGACGTGACCGGTGGCGTGAGGAACACCGCGCCGCGCTCCAGCAGCGTCCGGTACGCCGCGTTGCAGTCGGGGACCCGGATCGTCATCGCGTGGCTGACGCGCTCCAGGTCGACCGGCGGCTCGAACGTGACGTCGGGTTTGTCGTCGGTCGGTCCGCCTCCCGTGACCAGCAGCAGCCAGGAGCCGAGAAAGCGCATCACCGTGGAGGTGCCGCCGTATTCGCGCTGGAGATCGGCCCCCAGGACATCGCGATAGAAGGCACGTGCCCGGTCCAGGTCCTCGACCACGAGGATGTGTGTCAGCTCCATGCCGTTGTCGGGAAAGTTGCGCATGGGCCCAGTATGCGTCGCGGTCACCGGACCAGCGCCGCCGTCCGATGTCGACCACCGGACCAGCGCCGCTGTCCGATGTCGACCCCCGGACCAGCGCCGGCGCCCGGACTGTCCCGCGTCAGGTCCGGAGCGTGAACCAGAATCGGGTGAGGCCGTTGGCCGACTCGGCGCCGACCCTGCCGCCGCAGGATTCCACGAGCATCTTGACGATGGACAGGCCGATGCCGGCCCCGCCACCCGCGGTGGACCGCGACTTGTCCACGCGATAGAAGCGCTCGAAGACATGCGGCAGATCCGCCGCGGGGATGCCCGGTCCTGTATTGCTGACGGAGACGCCGACCCAGGTCCCGTCGGGTGGCTGGTCGGTCCACACCGCGACCCTCCCGCCGGGCGGTGTGTAGCGAGCGGCGTTCTGGAGCAGGTTGCCCATCACCTGGAGCAGCGCATCGGGGTCACCCAGGACCCGCAGTGGCCGCGGCATCCGCAGTTCGAGGCTCAGGCCCCGGGATCGCATCTGCGGTTCCGACAGCTCGACTGAGTTGGTGAGCAGCGCGGCCAGGTCGATGGGGACCGGCGCCAGGACCCGACCCGCGTCGCCCTCCGCGAGCGTGTCCAGCGAGCGCGACAGCCGGACCAGCCGTTCGGTCTCCTCCAGCAACGATTCGAACGCCGCAGGCTCAGCACCGATGACTCCGTCGCGCATCGCCTCGAGGTAGCCTTGGAGATTGGTGAGCGGCGTCCGCAGCTCGTGGGCCGCATCGGCGATGAACTGGTCGCGGATGCGGCGCTGCTCCTGGAGCGACGCGGCCATCAGGTTGAAGGAGTCGGCTAGGGTCACGATCTCGTCGGGTCCCTTCCGGGCGAGCCGGCTCGCGTAGTCGCCGCGGGCGATCTGCCGCGCGGCGGCAGCGGCGTCGTGGAGGGGACGCGCCAACCGACGGCCGATGAGCATGGCGAGCACGATCG